>JANQIL010000066.1 GCA_028282245.1 Magnetospira sp. | reverse complement strand
GCTTGGTACCCAAGCTTTGGATCGGTCGATCCACTAAGCTATTGATTTGGTGGTTCGATGCCAACGGATGGGACTCATCCGTTGGCATCGAACCACTAGACATTCCGGAACAGGTTGTAGCGGGTGATGCAATAGATGGCGCGCACGCCGTCCTTCCAGCCGATCTTCTTGCCTTCCTCGTAGGTGCGCCCGTAATAGCTGATGCCGACCTCGTAAATGCGCGGACGCGGCCTGCGATGGGCGATCCAGGCCGTGATTTCGGGTTCGAAACCGAAGCGGTCCTCGCGGATGCGGAGGTTCTCGATCACCTCGCGCCGGAACACCTTGTAGCAGGTTTCCATGTCGGTCAGGGTCAGGTCGGTCATCATGTTGGACAGCAGGGTCAGGAACCGGTTGCCAAGACTGTGCCAGAAATACAACACGCGCACGCTCGACCCGCCGCGAAACCGCGAGCCGTAGACCACGTCGGCCTTGTCCGCCAGGATCGGCTCCAGAAGTTTCGGATATTCCGCCGGATCATATTCCAGGTCGGCATCCTGGATCAGCACGATATCCCCCCGGACATGCGCGAATCCGGTGCGTAGGGCGGCCCCCTTGCCCCGGTTGAGCGGATGCTTGACGAACGTCGCGTAAAGATGCGCGTGGGCGTCCAGGACCTCGCGCGTGCGATCGGACGACCCGTCGTCGACCACCACCACGTCCAACTCCATGCCGGCCGGCCGGTGGGTCTTAACACGTTCCAAAAGCGGAATGACGGTGGTTTCCTCGTTGAAGACGGGAACGACGATGGAAAGGGTGGTCATGGTCTCTGGCTTCATGTTGTCGGCGTGGGGCGGGAGCCGGGGGATGGGTCGCGCAGGGCAACGACGGCGGCGGCGGTCAGCAGGACGCAGCCGATCCACCAATTCTGCCAGGCGCCATAGCTGATCGCCCAGACGGCCAGGGTGGCGGTCACGAAACCGGCGGTGACGGCGGCGTCGACGCGGTCGGAGTCGGCGGCGAGGGCCGGGCGCAGGGCGGCGAGGGAGATCGCCAGACCGAGCAGGGCGCCGGGGAGGCCCAGTTCGAGCCACCACTGAAGCATCGCGTTGTGCGGATGCAGGGGAATCGGCTCGCTGCTGAAGGCAATGGCCGGCCGGTCGGGACCGCGGTCGACCGTGAACGACGTTTGATCGGCCGGCGACGACATGGTGCGCGAGGTGTTCAGGCCCCAGCCCAGCCAGGGGCGCTCGGCGATCCGATCGGCGGTCGAGCGCCAGATCAGGGTGCGGTGGAGTCCGGAATTGGACAGGTCGCTGTCCATCCAACGCTCGGGCGCGAGCACCGTGCGCGGCAGCAGCGGCGCGGCCAGAATGCCGGCCGCGATGACGGCGGCCAGCCCGAGCGCCGCCGGGCGTCGGACCCGCGCGACCGCCACGAAGACGACGCCGCCGGCCGCCAGGGCGATCTGGCTGGCGCCGCTGCCGGTCAGCACCGCGAGGCCGGCGACGCCGAGGCCCAGCAGGCCGCCGACCACCGGCCGGCGGTACCGCAGCGCGAGGCCGAGCACCGGCCATGCCATGAGCGCCAGCAGGGTCGCCGCCTCGTTGATCATGACCGCGGTCCAGGAGGCGTGGCCGGCCGGCGGTTCCAAGCTCAGGGCCCGCACGGCGCGGTTGAGGTAGGCCTCGCCGAGCGCCTCGGCATTGTAGAGGACCAGCCCCAGCAGGACCCCGCCGGTCAGGGCGTGGCGGACGAACGGTGCCCCCACCGCGTCGCGGTCGATGGCCGCCAGCAGCAACAGCCCGAGCCCGCTCATCGCGCCCAGGCGTAGGGCCATCGACAGGCTTCCGGCCGGGTCGACCGACCACAGGCCGCTGGCCACGCCGACGGCGAGGGCGAGTCCGAACAGGGCGAGCGGCGTCCGCCCGGGCCGGGGCAAGCGGCGGTGCTCCGCGAAATAGGCGCCGACACCCGCCATCGCGGTCAGCAGGAACAGCGGCGTCATCGCCTTCGGGCTGAACAGGCAGACGGTGGGTGCCAGGGCCAGGCCGGCGCCCACCGCGTGGTGGACGGCGAGCCTCATCGCCGATCAGTCGGGCGGCCGCGTGACCGCGCCGCCGACCGGGCGGGCCGACGGCATTTCCAAACGCGCGGGTCGCGGTCGGAGCGCGGGAGCATGGTCATCGAAGGGGACCTCGGCACATCGGAGCGGGCAGGTGCGAGGTTGGTAGCGCAACAGCCACTCCGATGGCAACCCTCGACGTTGCGGCGCCGATCCGGGCGCGTGCCCTGAAACGTTGTGCCCGCGCAATTTCATGGGTCCGGATCGCGGGCGGAGCGAATTCATCCGGGCGTCATGGGTCCTGGGACGGCAGCACGGTGTCCAGGTACGCGCGGCACAGGTCGGCCAGCACGCCGTCGTTCGGGTAGCTGTCGCGGCCCATCCGCCCGTCGCGGTCCGGCAGGATCAGGGTGACGGACCCGACTCCGATGTTCTTCTTGTCGCGCGACAGGGCGTAGAGGAACCGTCCGTGCGGCACCGGCCGTGTATCGAATCCCCGGTAGTTGGCCTTCAGAATCGGATGCATGCGCTCGTAATGGGCCTCGCTCCCCACCCCGAGCCGCGCCGCGACCCAGTTGGCCATGTCCATGCCGATGCTGACCGCGATCCCGTGCGGCACCGCGAACCCCGTCGCGAATTCGATCGCATAGCCGAACGAATGTCCGTAGTTGAACAGATTGCGGGGGCCGCAATCGAATTCGTCGCGCTCCACATAGTCCTTCTTGATGGCGAGGGAGCGCCGAATCGTTGCCTTCATGACACCCGCGTCGGTGAATACGCCGTCATAGGTTTCAGCCAGCATGTCAAACGTTTGCGGCCCGTCTATCGCGTGAATCTTGAGCATTTCGCCGACCCCGGACCGCAGGTCCCGATCGTCCAGGGTGCGCAGGAAGCGGGTCGACAGGTCGATTCGTTGCGGTGGCGTGAAGGCACCGAGAATGTCCCGGCTCGCGCCGGCGTTGACGGCGCACTTGGACCCGATGCAGGAATCCGCCTGGGCGACCAGGGTGGTCGGCAGGAACCGCCAGGCGACGCCGCGCAGCAGGGTCGCGGCAAGGAACGCCGTGATGTCCTGCAGGATTCCGCCGCCGATGGCGATCAGCATCTGATCACGCCGCACGCCGCGGTCGACCAGATGCTGCACATAGGCCCCGAAACGGTCCAGGGTCTTGTTGTCCTCGGTCGCCTGAACAAGCAGCACCGAGGGCGACGACAGGATGTTGTGAATCGACGGGCCGTACAGTTCGGCCACCCGGCGGTCGATCAGGAAGTGCGTCTGGTCGGGGACGGCGGCGTCGAGCGCTTCCAGGGCGTCGTCGGCGAAGTGGATGTCGTAGGGTCCCTTGTGGGATTGAATCACCATGGGCTCGGACACGGGACACTCTCCGTCGCTGACGATGGCCGGGTCCGAACTATAGCCGCATTGCGGCCGTCTCAGAAAGCCCATCGGCGCCGCGCGCGGTTCAGTGGTCGTTCCACAGCGGATCCGGTCAGGCGCCGGTCTTGGCGGCGATCGTCTCGGCTATTGTGCCCACGTTTTCCAGACGGCCGATCTCCGTGGTCGAGAACTTGATCCCGAACGCCTCCTCAATGGACAGGATGAGACGGATGTGGCTCATGCTATCCCACTCCTCCACGTCGTCGGCGGTCATGTCGGGGCGCGCGATCAGGGTGTCGTCGTCGAACACCTCGCGCAGGATCTCGATCAGGCGGGCCAGGATGTCGTCCTGTTGGGTCATTGAAACGGATTCCTTAGTCACCATGGGGGACGAGTCTGTCGAGTCGATCGTCTCCGCGAACCTCTCGAGCCCGCGCGGTTCGGTCCGAACGCGGAGACCCGGACGCGATTCGGGAGGGCCGGAAATTCCGCTAGGTAGCCCGACGCCCAGACCGATGGCAACCCTTAACAGACCGTCCTCCCCTGCGCTATGAAGGCGCAGCCTCCCCCGCGATGGAGTCTCGCCCCATGTCCGAGAGCCGCCTGGAAATCGCCGTCGATCCCGCCGTGCCGGATTTTCTGTTCAAGGACGTGAGCGCCAAACTGCCCTACGCCGACGAACGCATCGTCGGCGCCGAGATCGCCGCCGGCGGCGCCCTGGTCACGGTGACCCTGAAGGTGGCACCGACCGACGTGGCCGATGCGGAGGGCGTGGCCGGGCGGGTGCGCACCATCGTCCGCAAGATGGCCAAGGGCGCGTTCCGGCCCGATTTGAAGGTGGTCGTCGACCAGCGCGACCGGGCCGTGCCCTGCGCGGACGATCCCATGGCCGCCCTGCTTGCCCGCCGCGAGGTGGTGCGCGAGGGGGCCGGGTTCTTCGCCCTGGGGCCGCTGATGTCGCGGCTCATCGATTATCTGGAAGCCGAGATCCTGCGGCTGGCGGCCGACTTCGGGGCGGAGCCCTACCGCTTTCCGGCCCTGATTTCACCAGCTTACATGGAGAAAGTGAAGTACTTCTCCAACTTTCCCCATTCGCTCAGCTTCGTCGCCCACCTGCGCGAGGACCTGGACATCCTGGACGCCTTCATGCAAAGCGGCCACGCGGTGGACGGCGAGGTGGACGCCCCGGAAGACGCCTACGCGCGGGCCAAGGCGCTGCTCTCGCCCACGGTCTGCCATCATCTCTATCTGATGCTGGCCGACTCCGACCTGCCCGCCGACGGCATTGTCGCTACCGCCGTCGGTCATTGTTTCCGATACGAATCGATCAACATGGTGAGCCTGCAGCGGGTGTGGAACTTCACCATGCGGGAAATCATCTTCGTCGGCACCCCGGAGCAGGTGCAGGAACGCCTCGAAGCCCTGCGCGCCGCCACCGTGGAGATGCTCGACGTGCTCGGCATGGCCTACTGCCTGGAAAACGCCAACGATCCGTTCTTCATCGGCTCCTACCGGGACCAGGCGGCCTATCAGGCGGCCTTCGACCTCAAGTTCGAGGTCCGCGCCCCGCTGCCTTTCAAGGGGGACGGCATCGCCATCGGGTCCTTCAACTATCACAAGGATTTCTTCGGCCGATCCCTGGACATCCGCGCCGCCAACGGCAGCAAGGCGCACACCGGCTGCCTGGGTTTCGGGTTCGAGCGCTGGGCCTATGCCTTCCTGTGCCAGTTCGGGCTCGATCCCGCGTCCTGGCCCGCCGGCCCGCGCGGCTATTTCGAGGCCCATCCGCCGCGACGGGAACGGCCGACCTTCACCTCCGCTCCGTCGTTTTAGGTCGTTATCGAAACGAGATCTTTGCCTTCACTCCTCCCAGGTCTTCCAGGGGGCCTCCCCGGACTCCCACAGGCCGTTGAGCAGACGGTGGTCGCGCGGGGTGTCCATGCACTGCCAGAATCCGTAGTGGCGGTAGACCCGCATCTCGCCCGCCGCCTGGATCGCCCGCATCGGTTCCTGTTCCAGCATCACGTTGCCCGGGCCCAGGTGGTGGAACAGGGCGCGCTTGCAAACGAAGAAACCGCCGGAGATCCAGCCTTCGGTGGCCTGCGGTTTTTCGTTGAACTCGCTGACCCGTCCCTCGGCGTCGAAGGCCAGTTCGCCGAACCGTCCGGGCGGCCGCACCCCGGTCACCGTCATCGCCGCGCCATGGGCGGCGTGGAAGGCGGCCAGCGCGTGGAGGTCGACGTCGGCGACGCCGTCGCCGTAGGTCAGCATAAAGTCCGGATCGTTCCCCAGATAGCGCTCGATCGCCTTAATCCGCCGCCCGGTCAACGACTCGAGCCCGGTGTCGGCCAGGGTCACCCGCCAGTCGGCCTCGCCGTGCCGCTGGTGGAAGGTGAGCGAGTCCCGGTCCCCCAGGGTCAGGGTGACGTCGCTCACCCGCGCCTGATAGTTCAGGAAATACTCGCGGATGCGGTGCCCCTTGTAGCCCAGGCAGAGGATGAATTCCTTGAATCCCTGTTGGGCGTAGCCCTTCATGATGTGCCAGAGGATCGGCCGGTTGCCGATCTCCACCATGGGCTTCGGCGTGTCCTCGGACACGCCGCGGATGCGGGTGCCCTGCCCGCCGCAGAGGATGACGACTTTCATGTGCCGGGGTTCGCTGTTTCAGGAAAAGTTCGGGTCGGGGTCGTAATGGTCGTCGAGACCGGCAATGGCCGCCCGCCCCATGGCCAGGATCGCCTCCTCCGCCGAACCGCCGATGTGCGGCGACACCAGGAAGTTGGACAGCCGCAGCAGTTCCCGGTCTTCCGGCGGCTCGACGGCGAAAACGTCAAAGGCGGCAGCGGCCAGGCGCCCGTCCTTCAAGCGTCGCTTCACCTCGGTCTCGTCGACGAGGCCGCCGCGCGCCGTGTTGACGAGGATCGCCTCGGGGCGCATCCGGTCCAGGCGATCGGCGTTCAGGATGCCGCGGGTGGAGTCGTCCAGCGGCAGATGCAGGGTGACCACGTCGGCGGTGGCGAGCAGGACGTCCAGGGACACCGGCTCGACCCCGGTTTCGGCGTAGAACTCCGGGAAGTCGCGGATGTCGTGGGCCAGCACCCGGCAGCCAAAGGCGCGCAGCAGCCGGGCCAGATCCTTGCCCACGTGGCCGCAGCCGACGATCCCCACCGCGCGATCGGAGAGCTGCCGCCCCACGTGCTGGCGCCAGGTGCCGGTCAGGACCTCGTCGCGCGCCGCCGGAACATGGCGCAACAGGGCGATGGCGAAGGCGATGGTCAGTTCGGAGACGGAGCGCCGATTCACCCCCTTGGTCCAGCCCAGCCGCACCCCACGGCGGCGCATGGCGGCGGTGTCGATCATGTCGATGCCCACCCCGTACTTGGACACCACCTTGAGCTCGGGCAGCGCCGCGAACAGGGCGTCGTCCAGGGTTTCCAGAGCGGTGATCGCCCGCGCGTGGCCGCGCAGGAAATCGATCAGGGCGGCCCCCGAGAGTTTCGCGCCCGCATCGTTGAAGGTGACCTCCGGGTACTTTTCCAGGAGTTCGGCCCGCAGCACCGGATGCCGCGAGAACGACCGCGAGGTGACGGCGACGCGGCTCATGCGGCCGCACGCGCCTCTTCCAGGTAGGCCCGGCAGAGATCGGCCAGGGTGACGTCGTTGGCATAGGTGTCCTTGAACACCCGGCCCTCGGCGTCGGGCAGGATCAGGGTCACCGTGCCGCGCCCCACGTTCTTCTTGTCGCGGGACAGGGCGGCCATGAAGGCGAAATGGGGCACCGGCACCGATTCGAATCCGGCGTAATTGGCGCGCAGCACCGGATGCATGCGGCGGTAATGCGCCTCCGCGCCGACCCCCAGTTTCGCCGCCAGCCAGTTCGCCATGTCCAGGCCGATGGTCACCGCGATGCCATGCGGCACCGCGAACTTGGTGGCGGATTCCACCGCGTGGCCGAACGAGTGGCCGTAATTGAAGACGTTGCGGACGTTGCGGTCGAACTCGTCGCGTTCGACGTAGTCCTTCTTGATCGCCAGGGCGCGGCGGATCGCCGCCGCCATCGCCGCGTCGTCGGCGAACAGACGCTCATAGGATTCGGCCACGAGATCAAAGCGTTGCGGGCCGTCGATGGCATGGACCTTGAGGATCTCTCCGACCCCGGAGCGGACGTCCCGCTCCTCCAGGGTGCGCAGGAAACGGGTCGAGACATCGATCCGTTGCGGTGGCGTAAAAGTCCCCAGAATGTTCTTGGTGGCGCCCGCGTTGATGGAGCTTTTCGAGCCGATGCAGGAATCGGCCTGCGACAGCAGGGTGGTCGGCAGGAACCGCCAGGGCACGCCGCGCAGCAGGGTCGCGGCCAGGAAGGCGGTGATGTCCTGGATGATGCCGCCGCCGACGGCGATCAGCACGTGATCGCGGCGCACCCCCCGGTCCACCAGGTGCTGCACGTAGGCGGGGAAGCGATCCAGGGACTTGTTGTCCTCCACCGCCTCGACCAACAGCACCGAGGGCGCGGCAAGGACGCCCTGCATGGAGGGCCCGTAGAGCTCCGCCACCTTGCGGTCGATGATGAAATGGGCGCCCTCGGGCACCTCGGCGTCGAGGGCCTCCAGGGCGTCGGGGCGGAAATGCACCTCGTAGGGGCCCTTGTGCGACTGGATGACCATGGGCTCAGACACGGGTGAAACCTCCGTCGATGGCGATGTTCTGCCCGGAAATATAACTGTTTTCCGGCCCGACGAGGAAGGCTACCAACGCGGCGATTTCCTCCGGCCTGCCCAACCTGCGGGCCGGAACCCGGGCCGAAAGCTCGGCGATTCCCTCCACGCCCAGCACCCGGCGGGTGAGTTCGGTGTCGATGAAGCCCGGCGCGACGCAGTTGGCGAGGATGCCCCGTTCCGCCACCTCGGCGGCGAGCGCCGCGGTCATGCCGTCCAGGGCGAATTTCGAGGCGGCGTAGGACCCGCGCTCTTCCTTGGCGATCTTGCCCCAGATGGACGAGATATTGACGATCCGCCCCCAGCCCCGGGCCTGCATCCCCGGCAGCACCGCCCGGCATAGCTGGAACGGCGCGGTAACGTTGACCTTCTGGATGCGCTCGAAATCGGCCGGATCGATCTCGGAAAACGGCGCGATGGCATTGATTCCGGCGTTGTTGACGAGGATGTCCGGGGCGAGCGCGGCGGCCCGCGCCGCCAGGGACTCCAGGTCGCCCGCGGCGAAGTCCATCGCCAGATAGGCGCAGCCCTCGGGCGGGATGCGGTCGTCGCGGGTGCCGGTCGCGGTCACTGCCGCGCCGTCGCGGCGCAGGCGTTCGGCGATGGCCTTGCCGATGCCCCGGGTGCCCCCGGTGACGAGGGCGGTCTTTCCGGCCAGGGGAAGCGCGGTCATGTCACAGGCCCCATCGGGCGCGCCATTCGGGATCGGCGCGGTAGATGTCGTAGACGAGGCGCATGGTGCGTAGGGCATCCTCCGAGGTGCCGTCGGAAATCTCCCCGCCACGCAAGATGGCGTCGGCGAATTCGGCGATCTCGTCGGCCCAGGAAGGATCGGTGTTGTAGCGGGTGATCACCTCCTTGGGATCGCCCTGATCGTCGGCCGCCGGATGGACCACGGTCAGGGTCTCGGCGCCGTAGCTCTTGGAGCCCGACAGGATGCCCGACAGGATCAACCCTCCCTTTTCCAGGGTGATGTCCAGGTTGAACCGATGCCGCCATTGGGTGGCGGTGGAATGCAGAAAGGCAACGCAGCCCGCCTCCGTCTTCATCAGGGCGAAGGCGTTGTCCTCCACGTCGTGGCCCCAGAAGGCGTTGGAGACGAAGCCGTGCACGGTGGCGAACTCGGCGCCCGCGAACAGGCGAATCAGGTCCACCATGTGGATTCCCTGGTCCAGCAGGATGCCGCCGCCCGCGACCTCGCGCTTCACCCGCCACGAGCTGTCCTGGCCGAAGCTGATGAACTTGGATTTGCCGTAGACCCCGCGCATGTGGAGCACCTGCCCGAATCGGCCGGAGCGCACGATCTCCAGGGCGTCGCGCACCGAGTCGTGGTAGCGGTGGTTGAAACCGTATTTCAGTTTCAGGCCCGGATGGGCCCGCTCGGCGGCGATCACCCGCTCGATGTCCGTCACCGTCTGCCCGGGCGGCTTCTCGCAGAACACGTGCAGGCCGCGCTTCAGGCCGGCGATGGTGACCTCCGGCGCGATGTCGTTGGTCAGACAGACGAACAGGGCGTCCAGATCTTCGTTCAACAGGTCCGGATAGGAACAATAATGGCGCACCCCGTCGTCGAAGGCGCCGTCGTGCTCGAACACCCGGTCGCAGACCGCGACCACCGCCATGTCGTCGCGCGGATCGATGTGGTCGCGCCGCCGCTTTCCGACCACCCCATAGCCGGCGATTCCGATTTTGAGGGTCATGGCGTCTCCTCGGGGGTGGGCAGGGAAGGGTCCTTCAGGCGCAGGACCACCAGCAGGTCCGCGTCGTCGGCGCCGTCGACGCCGAGGAACGACAGGGTCCGCGCCCCGATATAAGGGCCTTGGTGGCGGTGGACCTCCACCGCCCGGTCCCGTTTCCACAGGGCGACCGCCATCCCGGCATAGCCGAAGGGCCCCTGCCGGGACGGGTCGCCGGACACCAGCAGATGGGTGAGCCCCAGGGCCCGCGCCTGACGTTCGAACTTGGCCGCGTCGCGGGACCTCAGGCCGGTGTCGGTCCTGATCTCGTGGAGGTAATGGGAGAAGTAATAGGGCACGTCCAGGAAATACATGAACGGCCGCCGGGTCACCGTGATGCGGTCGCCGGGCCCCAGGTTGGCGTTGATCCATCGGATCACCCCGAACCCGGAAATGTTTCTTTCCAAATAGGATTGGCGGCTTTCCCCGCCGAAAACATAACGCGCCGCGTTGGCTCCGTGCAGGGTCTGGCCGCCCATCTGCAGCCCGCCGGTCAGCGCCAGCCCCAGGACGAGCGGCCGCATCAGGCCGAAGCGGCGCGCCGTCCAGTCGGCGCCGACCATCAGCACGATCCACAGGACCGGCAGGAGGGGCACCAGATGCCGGATTCGTTGCGAAGATGAAATGAAAAACCACAGCCCATAGAACAGCAGCGCCAGGACCGAGATCCGGCCCATGTCTCCGGCCCCGGCGCGCGGCAGATGGCAGGCGGCGGCCACCAGCGCGAAGGGCAGCAGCAGAATCGGCAGCGGCCCGAAACCGACCCGCCCGGCGTCGAATCCGGGTAGCGGTGCGAAGGTGGCGAGGACCGGATAGGCCAGCATCCAGCCGGGTGTGGCCGGGAGCGCCGTTTCGATCTCCGCCCAGCGCGCCCTGAATACCGCGTCGTGGGCGGCGGTCCAGACCGCGCCGTCCGGCGGCGACAGCAGGGACCACAGCATGGGAAACACCGGATCACCGGTGTGGAGGAAATTCCAGAGGTACCACTGCCCCCCGGTGACCAGGACCGCCACCGAAAACAGGGCGCCGCGCCGCAGCCATCCCCGGCCGGTCAGCAGCACCGTTCCGGCCGCCGCCGCGAACAACAACCCGATGTATTTGCCGCCAAAGAAGAATCCGGCTAGAATCCCGGCCAGAACCGCCCAGCGCCAATCCCCGGTCCGGGCCGAGCGGGCCACGGCGAGAGCGGCGGCCAGCACGAACAGGGCGTTCTTGGTCTCCACCTGCCCGGTGGCGGCGGCGTAGACCACGGCCGGGGTGGTCAGCACCAGAATCCCCGTGGTCAGCGCCATGCCGCGTCCCAGCCGACGCCGGGCGACCAGCGTCACGTTGAGCCCCAGCAGCACCGCCAGGACCGCGGGCCATAGGGTCATGCCGGCCTCGCCGCCCAGCCAGCGGGCCGGGATGTAGGTCATCTGCACGAGCAACGGCGCCGCGCCATCCACGGCGCGCGGCACGAAGGTGATCCGGCCGTCGTTCAGGAACTGTTTCGGAAGCGCGAAGTGATAGGCGAGGCTGTCGGCGTCGGTCGGCGGCGCCAGCCCGTTGACCAGATGCACCGCGCAGACCGCCAGGAACAGCAGCAGAAGGGCCGATTGCGGGGCGGTGATCGGTTCCGGGCGTCGCCGGGCGCGAACCTCGCTCGCCCAGTTGACCAGCCCAACGACGCCCAGTCCGAGCAGGGCGCCGAAGGCGGCGTCCCCGAACACCCCGGCCACCCCGAGGGGAAACACCGCCCAGCCGAGAACCCCCACCCCGGCCGCCGAGGCGAACACGAAACGCTCCGCCGGATCGGTCTCCCGCCACAGGCCGAGGGCGCGGACCAGCCAACTTCCCCAGCCCAGGGCGGCGGCAAGCAGGATCAACGGAGCAAGATGGGGAAGAACGCCGTGCATCAGCCTAGAACGGGATGCCGAGGCGCCCCGCCAGGGCGCGGAGCATGGGCGCGAACTGCCAGAGATAGGCGGCGATCACCGCCAGCACCCAGAGCAGGGCCAGTTTTTCCAGGACACGGCGGGCCGGGCTCATCGCGACGGCGGCAGATACCGCGGGGTGACGGGATCGGCGGCGAGAACCTCCTCGGCCCGGGCGCGATCGTCCGGGGTGTCCACGCCGATCGTTTCGGTTTCGGTGTGAATCAGGGTCAGGGTCAGGCCGTGTTCGAGCACCCGCAGCATGTCCACCGATTCGATTTTTTCGAGCGCTGTCTGAGGAAGCCGCCCGAACTCCCTAAGAAACGAGGCGGAAAACCCGATCACCCCGGTCTGCTGATAGGCGGGGGCCGCCGCCCGGGCCCGCGACGGGATCGGCGCCCGCGACAGATAGAGCGCTCGTCCGTCCGGCGCCGCCACCACCTTCACGGTGTTCGGGTCGTCGTGATCCTCCGTCCGGTACAGGCGCGAGACGAGATTGAGGGCGGGCACCGGCGCGGAGTCGTAGGTGTCGACCATGCGGTCGATCATCTCCGGCGAGACCAGCACCTCGTCGCCCTGAACCATCAGAACGAAATCGTTGCCGGCCAGCCCCAGGTTCAGGTTGGCGACGGCCTCCTCGGCGCGGTCGGTGGCCCGTTCGTGGGCGTCGGCGGTCATCACCGCCGCGCCGCCGTGGGCGCGCACCGCCTCGGCGATCTCGGCGTCGCAGGTGGCGACCACCACCCGCTCCAGCCGATCCGACAGGCGGCAGCGCTCGTACACGTGCAGCACCAGCGGAAGGCCGAGCAGCGGTGCCAGGGGCTTGCCCGGATAGCGGCTGGAGCCTAGGCGAGCCGGAATCACGCAGATGGCGCGGCGGCTCATGTCAGCTCCTCCGGGAGACGCAGGGCGTGGCGCAGGGCGATCACGTCGGTGCCGTAGGCGATGAAGCGGTAGCCCTCATCGATCCGCCTGCGTAACTGTTCCGAATCGGGGGTCACCTGATGGATGCCCAGGGCCTTGCCGTGGCGGGCGCAGGCGGCGCGCACCTCCTCCGCGGCGGCGCGGAAGACGGAGGATTCGAAGTCCCCGGGCCGACCGAGGCTCGCCGAGAGGTCGTAGGGTCCGAGGAACAGGCCGGCGACGCCGTCGAGCGCCGCCAGAACGTCGGCTGCGGCGACCCCGGCACGGGTTTCGATCTGCGGCGCGAGAACGGGGCGGAACCCATTGAGATACCCATCGAAGCCGTCGCCCCACAGATTGGCCCGCGACAGCCCCACCCCACGTCGTCCGGCCGGGGGATAGAGGCAGTGGGCGGCGAATTCGGCAAAGACGGCGGCGTCCTCGACCACCGGAATCAGCAGACCCGCCGCGCCCAGGTCGAGCATTCGCCGGGCCAGATGGGGATCGGCGGCGGGCAGGCGGACCATCGGCGCCGCGCCGTGCAGGGCGCAGGCCGCGAACACCGCCTGAACCTCGGTTTCCGCCACCGGGCCGTGCTCCATGTCCACCGCCAGCCAGTGGAAGCCGAGCGAAGCCATCGCCTCGGCCAGGACCGGATGCGCGACGGTCAGCCAGGCGCCCAGGCAGGGATGGCCCAGCGCCAGGCGTTTCGTCAACGAAATCGTCATCCGTCCTCCCTTTCGATCAGCCAGTCGCGCCACGCCGCCATGTCCACCGGCGCGAACACCCGCGCGCGGTCGGGCGGCGGGACGGGCGCGAGGCGTCCGAGATCGGCCGCCAGATGTCCGGCGTCGGTGGCCGGAACCTCGACGCCTTGTGGCAGAATGTCCAGGGCGACGCGAGATCGGGAGCGGAACCGCAGCACCGGCAGCCCCGCGAGCAGCGCCTCCAGACCCACGGTGGTCGCCGCGTAGAGCACCCCCGACAGCGGCCCGCAGGCGGCGAGCGGCCCCGGCGCCCGGCGCAACTGCTCCGTCTCGACGAAGGCCAGCGGCGCCATCGGATGATCGCGCAGCAGGCAGACAGGCCCCCCCGGCGGCAGGGCGCGCAAGGCATCCAGCATTTCGCCGGCGGTGCGCGCCTCGAAGGGCAGGGCGACGAACAGCGGCGCGGACGGGTCGCGGGCGATGGGACCGGCTTGCGGAAACCGCAGGGCGCCCCCGATCCGCAGGCGCTCCGACGTCACGCCCCAGGCCGCCAGATGATCCCGGGTCGCGGCACCGCTGCACAGGATCAGATCGGGGAGGCTCCCCTCCGCGGCCGGGGCGTAGTTCAGCATCTGCCGCCCGATCACCGAATGCTGATAGCCCAGGGCGCGGATCCCGCGCCGCCGGGTGGCGGCGGCGAAGGTTCGTTCCCAGGCGTGGTTTTCCCAGGGCCAGACCACTGTGGCCGGACGCGCCCGCGCCAGCCAGCGCTCCTGGCAGATCTCCTGCCAGCGGATCGCCGCCGCCTGTCCGGTGCCGCCTTCGCGCGCCGCCGCCCGGCGGATCAGCCAATCCCCGGTCCGGGGACGCCAGCGAACGAACGGCAGGGTCAGGACCCGCAACGGGTCGCCCCAGGCCCGCAGACCCGCCGTGCGACCGTCCGCCGCCAAGTCCCGGGCCTGCGACTCGGACGCATCGACGTGCAGCACCCGGCGCAGTTCCGGAATCTCGCGCATCAGGGGGCCGAAATAGCCGTCCCGGTCGTCGGCGTCGCTCGCCGGGTGGCCGTAGGCGAGAATCCAGACCCCGCCCGGCGCGACGCCCCGGGTTTGGTGCCGCAGCCGCGCCCAGGCCCGGATCGCGCGCAGGGCCACCGCGCTCCGCGCGGCCGTTCCGCGCAAGGCAAGCGCCGCCGCGCGGGTCCACAGACGCGGCACCGCTCCCGCCGTCACTCCCGGGCGCCCGCGCAGATGGCGGAACATCCAGGGATCGTCGCAGACCGCCAGCACCCGTTCAGCCGGATCGGCGGCCCAGCCCCCGATCAACCGGGTCCAGGCCAGCATCTCGCCCAGGTCCGAGACATTGGGCGCGCAGGCCGGGGCATGTGCAAGACGGGCGGAGGGCTCCCGCGACAGCTCCCGGCCGAGCGCCCGCCAGTCGTCGCGGATCGAATCGAAGGCGGCCTCCAGATCGGCCGCCAGGTCCGGGCGATCCGAGACCATCCCGATATCGGAATGAATGACGACGCGGCAGGACGCCGCCGCCTCGCGGGACGCTTGGGCTGAGGTCCGCAGCCAGACCGCCATCAAGGCTTCCCGGCGACGATCCACATGTGGGAGGACAGGCGGTTCCCGGCCAGGAAAGCCTGGAATGCCGCGCGAGTGGCATCGTCCACGTCGTTCATCAGGTGCCGCAGAAAGGGATCTGCGAGCGCCGAATCGTCCTCGGCCAGAATGTTGCGCACGATGTCCACGTCCAGCCTGCCCGGCGTGAGGAAGTCCAGTTCCACCAGCCCGGCCCGATCGAGAAGCGCGGCGACCCCCCGGCGGCTCAGGAAGTTCAGGTGATGGGGCGGTGACACCGCCTTGGCCTTGGGTCCCAGCGTTTTGATATCGAAACCGTCTCCGGAAAGGCCGGTGACGAGCACGGTTCCGCCCGGCTTGGCCAGAGCCGTCAGGGAGGTCAGGAAATCGAGCGGGTCGGGAACGTGTTCAATCACCTCGAAGCTGGTCACGAGATCGGCCCCACCCGCCCAGGCCGGATCGGCCCCGGCCGCGTCGGCGAAGCCCTCGAACACCTCGAACCCCAGATCGCGGCAGACGTCGGCGGCATGGGCGGCGGGTTCCACCCCGGCCAGGGACAAGCCGGGCGCGAGGCTGCGCAGCACGTCCAGGAACAGGCCGTTGCCGGCGCCCACGTCCACCGCCCGGCGCGACGCTCGTCCCAGCTCCTCCAGGAGGTCGAGGATATCGCGGGCCCGGGGCTCGAAGACGTGGACGCGGCGCGCCTCGGTCACCGCCGGGAAAAACACCCCCGACCAGTACTCCGCCGCCTCGCTTGCGGTGTAGAAGGCGGCGAGCGCCTCGGCGTCCGGCGCCGGATCGGTGTAGAGCGTGCCGCAGTCGGCGCAGGTCACATAGGCAAATCCGGATTTCTCGAAGGCTGGGCGGGCCTTCGCCGCCCCGCAGCCCGGGCAGGGACGCGGCCTCAGGTTTCCCGGCGCCGCCAGTAGGCGCCCGGCGTCGCGCGCCGACAGCCGCAGGTATTCGTTCAGAAGATCCGCCGGACGGATGTCCGATTCGCGCATGGCCACCCTCTACCAGCCGGTATAGCGGTCGGCCAGGGCCCGATCGCGCTTCAGAAAAAACAGCGCGAAGCCCTCGAAATCCAGGCGCCGCCAGACCGGACGCATCGCGGCCAGCAGATGACGGCGCGGGTATTGGCGGTAGATACGGCGAAACACCGTGCGATATCCGGCCAGCTTCATCAGCAGACCCCAGTCGTCCGGGCAGAGCTCCAGGACATGGACCCGCTCCGGAGTCAGTTCGGCGGGCATGCGGTCTTCCGGGACGCGCAGCAGGTCGCCGCCGAACCGGCTGTCGCGGCGGTAGGGAACGCTGATCAGCAGATGCTCCACCCCGCCTTCCGTCGCCATGGCATGCAGCACCCGCAGCGGATCGGTCAGATGCTCCAGGGTCTCGAAGATCACCATCAGGTCGGGCCGGATCCCCAGTTCATGGAGGTGCTCGGCCCGGTGCAGCACCGCCTCCCCGCCCTTGGCGCGGATGCGCTCCACTGCCGCCGCGTCCAGGTTGACGCTCACCCAACGGCCGATTCGCCCCTCCGGCGCCAGGGCCTTCAGATAGGCGCCGTGGGTGCCCGACGAATCGCCCAGATCGACCACGGTGAGAGCCCCCTCGGGCAGCGCCGCCAAGGCGTCCAGGGTGGCCCGGACCTGGGCGGCGTGCATGCCGCGCATCTTGGTTTCCCAGTAGCGGGCGTATTCGGCCGGGTCCATGCCCACGGAATACTGATCCCGAAGATCCGGCACCGCCCGGCGCAGATCCCCGGCGAGGACGGTCAGACCCTGCTCGGCCAGGGCTGCGCGCAGGCTGCGCGCGGACAGGTCCTGATAGAGGGCGCGACCGTCCAGGTCGAGGGCCGCAAGCCCTCGTTTGACGAGGGAGTCAAACACTGGCGGCCTCCGTCGTCTCGGCGGACACCGTCCCTCTCATGGTATCGTGGTGCACGATGTCGCGAAACAGATCGGAAGTGTTCAGAAGCTTGGCATAGGTGCCCTCGGCGACCAGCCGCCCTTGGTCGAGCAGCGCGATGCGGTTGCAGCGGCGCACCGTGGCCAGACGGTGGGCGACGACGATCAGGGTCCTGCCTTCGGCGGTCAGCTCATGGATGGTGTCGCCGATTTCCTTTTCGGTATGGGTGTCGAGCGCCGAGGTGGCCTCGTCGAGCACCACCACGGAGGGATCGTCGTAGAGGGCGCGGGCGATCCCCACCCGCTGACGCTGACCGCCAGACAGCGCCGAACCCAGCTCTCCGGCCGGGGTGTCCAGGCCGAGGGGCAGGCTCTCGACGAAGCCGTCGAGCCGGGCCAGGCGCAGGGCTCGCCGCAACCCAGTCGGATCGATCTCATCCTCCGGGACGCCGAGCGCAATGTTGGCGCGCAGGGTGTCGTCGATCAGATAGACCGACTGCGGCACGTAGCCGGTGCCGCGCTGCCAGGCCAGGATGTCCTCCGAGATCGGGCGGCCGTCGGCCAGGATTTTCCCCGAGACGGGCTCCAGCAGGCCGAGCAGCAGGTTGACCAGGGTGGTCTTGCCGGCGCCGGAGCGTCCGACCAGAGCCACCGACATTCCCTTGCGGATCTCGAAGTCGACGTCGCGCAGGGTTGGTAGATCGATGCCGGGATAGGCGAAGGAGAGATTGTGGATCGCGATGGACTCGCTCAGCTTCCAAGGCCGAACGAGCCCGTCGGTGGCGGAGCGCGGTTCGAAGGTCTGCAGATCGGCATACAGGGCGGCTGCCGGAGCCGCGCCGAATTTCACGTTGTTGATGGCCTGGGTGATGCGGTTGAACGACGGCAAAAGCCGAAACGCGGCGGCGGCGAACAGTCCTAACACGGGAATCAAGTCCGCCGGGTTCCGATCGGTGGCCAGCACCATCACCACGACCAGCAACAGTCCGGAGACCAGCACCACCTCGAAAAAAATGCGCGGCATGTTGACGAGAAGGGTGCGCTTTTTCTCGACCTTCGCGTAGTTGCTGGAAATCACGGCATAGCGATCGGCCAGTCCGGATTCCCGGCCGCGCAGCCGGACATCAATGATGCTGTTGAAGGCTTCGCCGAGGAACTGCAGACCCTGTTGGTTGAAGTGGTTGGTTTTGGCCCCGAGCCGCGCCATGCGGCGCGGAAAAATCCGCGCGAACACCAGGAACGCCAACCCGATGACGGCGCCCACCACCAGGGTTACCCCGGGATCCACCGCGATCAGAAGACACCCCAGCATCACCATGACGAGGATCTCCATGAACAGCTCGATCATCGCATAGGCGGAGGCGTAGATGGTGCTGCATGAACTCTGCACGTTGCGCACCAGGGTCGCCGTGTTCAGCCCCAGATGGCGGCCGAAGGGCCAGCGCATGTAGCCGTTGAGCATCTTTTCGGCCAGTTCGGCCCGTCCTTTGGATTGGAACCGCGCCCGCTCGCGGATGACCCAGATCAGCACCAAGTTCTTCGCGATGATCACCGCCAGGATTCCAAGCGCCCCGGCGATCAGGAGGTGCCGCGGCTCGTTCAGACCGAATAGCGCGATCGCCTTGGTCGCAAGAGGATAGCTCCGGATGCTGTCCGGGTCGGTCACCAATTCCAGAAACGGAAAGATGATGCCGATCCCCGCCGCCTCCATGAAGGAGCCCAACAGGATCAGGATCGCCAGACCCGTCACGTGACGCTTGCGATCCGCCACGGTGAGGTGGATCAGCTTCTTGAAGTCGTGAGAGACGAACATCGGGATTCCGGTGGCGGCTCGGACGGCCGATCACATGAAGGAGGGAAAAGAAAGTCTGGTCTATTCTGCCGCTTCGGATTTGCCGCCTTTGGCGATGTCGAGGCCCATGCGGGCGCGGCCCCGGCGGATTCCCTCCGCCGGATCACCCTTCAGCACCCGCCACTCCCGCTCGAATCTCTCCATCCGTCGGTAATCGCCGCGCACCATCAGTTCGCGCAGGCCGTAGAGTTCCACATCGTTGAAGTTCTCGCTGATGACCGCGGTCACTTCGGTCGCGTCGCCCAGTTCGGACAGGAACAGGTCCATGTCGCCGTCGTACTGGTCGAGGATATCCTGGCGGTAGAGATGGAACCACTCGGAGCCGGGATAGGGGGTGACGATGAACGGACGGGCGACGATTCCCAGATCCTCCCAGGCTCGCATGGTGTCGCGGAGACTGTCGAAATCCTCGGTGGGAAAGCCGATCATCTGATTGGGAATGGGCCGGATTCCGGCGTCCATGGTCCAGTAGTAGGAGCGCTTGTTGGTCTCCGGCGTGGCGCCCTTGCCCACCGTTTTCAGAATCTGCTTGGAGAAGGACTCCCACCCGTAGTCCAGATAGGTGCACCCGGCCCTAGCCATTTTCTTGAGGGTGTCCGGACGGCACAGCGAAGCGTGGGAGGTGCCGCCCCAATAGACTCCCTTGCCGTGGCCGTAGCCCTTGATCGGGGATTTGGGATCCCGCCGCTCCTCGGGCTGCAGGCCCTCGGCAATCCAGCGGTCGCAGAGCTCGTTGAGCCAGGTCCGCTTGGAAAACACGTCCATGGTCATCAGGTTTTCGTCCAGGAAAGACACGAAATCCACCTGGAAGCGGTCGACTATGTATTTGACCATGTCGACGATGTAGTCGACGCTGTGGTAGCGGATGTTGCGGGTGCGGCTGCCTGGCACGTCGAACTCCACGTCCTGGCGGCCGTCGACGCCCTCCACGTATTTCATGTCCCCGGACAGGCCCAGGTGGAAACAGAACCGGCAGACCAGGGAACAGCCGTAGCTGGTGTTGATGTCCAGCCGCCGCTTAGCCCGCATCGCCTCCTCCGACAGCACCACCGAGGAGTTTGGGAAATAGACCTCCTCCAGGGGGAAGTACTCCCAGGCCGGATAGGGCAGGCTGTCCAGGTCGTGCATCAGTTCGCGCGGTGGCGAAAATACGACCTCGCCGTCCTTCTCGCGGTAGATCAGCCCCTTGATGCCCGAGAAGTCGCGGGTGCCGCCGTCCACGGCGGCGAGCAGTTCGGGCCAGGTCAGGAACGCCTCGCCGACCACGCCCACGTCGATGCCTGTCAGCAGATCCATGATGTCGCGCGGCATGCTGGTCAGAAAGCCACCACCCGCTACGGTCAGGGCCTGGGGCGCGTGAATCTTGGCGAGTGAAAAGACCTTCTTCAGGGAGTTGTAGGAGGTGGTGATCCCGCCGGCGGCGACTACGTCCCAATCGTCGGCGCCCAGGACCTGGGCCAGAACGCCGTCCCCCGCCCGCCAGGCGTTGGCGTCGAACACCTGCACCTGGTGACCGTCGCGCAACGCCACCGCGACCATCATGGCCAGTCCGTAGGGCACGTGGCGGGGGCTGGATTCCTGCCGGATCACCGGGTTGATGAACAATACCTTAGCCATGAAGCCTCAGTCTTTGGACTCTGGATCGTCGCGACGCACCCAGGCGCCGTCGAGACGGATTTCCGTCACCGGATGGCGTCGGATCTGGATGCGCGGGCCGCGTAGCGCGTCGGGCTCGATCGCCTTTGGCTGGCGGGGCATCGAAAAATTGCCGCGCAGGAACGGGGGAGGATCGCCGTCGTCCGACCGGCTCAACCCACGCGCCCCGCGAGAAAGGAGTCCAGCGTCACGAAGTCGATCCCCTCGCCAAACAGAATGCCGCCTCCCGTACAGTTGTAGGTCCGCACACCGTCCTCTCGCGCGGTCCGCGCCATCCCTAGGAACACGTCGCGGTACCAGAGATAGGCGGGATCGGTGAAAAACTCCTTGTTCACATGGGGATTGTGAATGTGAACGTAAACATCCTTCAGCCGATCCTCGCCAAAGATCTCGACCAGTTCCGTATAATACTGGGACTGCTTGTAGGTGGTGTCGTTGTAATAGCCGAAATCCAGGCCGACCAGCCCCACCTTCTTCAGCCCCAGGACGCCGTGCGCGAACACCCAGCAGGCGGTGCCCACATTGCCGCCCGCGTTGACACAGGGCATGCGGTTCTTTTGATAGAGTTGGCGGGTCACGGAGTCCGGCGCGTCGTAGTCGTCGTAGAACGGATTCCACCAGTGGATGTCCATGCCGCTCTCGCAGGCCCTCGCCACCACGGCAGGAGATGCCGAGGACGATACGGCGATCGGGATCCCGCCCGCGTTTTCGTTGATCAGGCGTAACAGCTTGTCATTGAACTCCAACTGATCGCTCCGGAACTCCGGGTCCATCTCCTGGCGGGTGAAGTAATCGTCGCCCTCGACCCGTTCGCGGGTCAGGGTCGGATCGCCGAACCAGCGGACGATGCGTTCGGCGTGGGGATCGACTGTGAGCACCAGATCCGGCCGAATGCCGTTGCGCAGGCACCAGGGCATGGCCGATTCGGTGGTCACGACTGCACCGCCAAAGCCTGAGTCGAGGATCATTTTTGCAGTGTCGTAGCGATGGACGCTGGGCCCGGCGGCAATGACCAGGGCGCGCCCGGTGCGGGCCAGCTTGCCGTCCGCCAGATCGAGAATGGATTTGCCCGCCCGGATGTCGGGCAGGTTGGCCTCGGCGTTAGCCAGCCCCAGATCGCCGATCCGATCCAGGGTCAGCTTTTCCATCATCTGGGACAGGCGTCTGCCAAGAGCGCCGGCTTTGGTCTGGGGATCGGCCATGGGAGGACTCCGGTGGGGCGGGATCAGGCCTCGGTGGGGCGGATGCCGAGTTGGCGTCCAACAGCCTCAGCGATGGTCCAGTCGATTGGTTCGTCGATGTCCACCGAATGCTCGTGCGACATCGGCCGCAGGCGGCAGGGATCGGCGATCACCCGGTTCTGGGCGCGAAAGGCCGCGACCCGGGTCGCATAAGCGCCGCCGTTGGGCACGTGCAGGGGCGGCAGGGACTGGAACACCCCCCGCTCGCCCTCCAACACGCCGTCCAAAAACGGACGCGCGGCGCCGTCGGCGCCGACCTCGAACATCCACTGCGGCGGCTCGCTGACCGGCGCTGCCGTGAAGCAGCAGTTGATCGTGTCGGTCCCGGCCACCGCGTCGATGCAGGCGTCGATGTCGTCCGTGGTCAAGAATGGTGTGGTCGGCTGCATGGTGACCACGATGTCGTAGGACCGCCCCTCGTCGGACTCGGCCCAGTCCAGGGCATGGCCGGTGACCCTTTCCGAGGGCACGTCCTCGGCTAGGTCTGCGGGGCGGCGGAACGGTACCTCTGCCCCGTAGCGGCGCCCGGCCTCCATGATGCGGTCGTCATCGGTGGTCAGGATCAGCCGGCCGAAGCGGGCGGCGCGGGCTGCCGCGACTAGGTAGCCGATCAGCGGCACCCCGTTGAGCGGCTTGATGTTCTTGAGGGGAATCCGCCTGGATCCCCCGCGGGCATGAATTACCCCGAGAACGCGCATGGGCAGAGGGCCTTTTTCTGGGGAACCATCGGGATCAGTCGCCGGTCCAGACGAACTTCTTCTTGGAGACGAAGGCGATCGATCCGCCGAGACGCTTCATGGCCTCGTTCTCAAACAGATCGTCCTCGGTCTGTTCCTTGGTTTCGGATTCGATCTTTTTCGAAGTTTCGAAATTTCCCTTCAGGAAATCGGACATGTCGGACACTCCCGGTTGCAAAGACGGTGCGCGGGGTCGATCCCCGCAAGATAGGGATGGGGAAGCTGCCGCGCCAAGGGCGCGGGGCTCAGACTGCCACCATCGGGGCGGCCGGATCGGTGGGCAGCACCGTGGTGTCGAGGCGCGGCACCCGGTAGCGATACAGATCGGCGCGGCTCGGGATCGGCTCGGTGGTGAAAGCGATCTCCACGCCGAGGTCGGCCAGCGGCGCTTCCAGGTGCGGAGCGTAGCGGCCGTTGGGATAGGTCACCGAGCGCGACGCCGAGCCCAGATGAGTATCGAGGAAGGCGAAGGACTTGGCCAGATCGGTGCGGCAGGCCGATGCGTCCTCGATGTCGAAAAACAAATGATTATGGCCGTGGCTGCCGACGATCATCCCCGCGTCACGCATCGTCCTCAGATCTTCGACGGACATGAAGTGGAACCGCAGGAACCGCTCCTCGTCCCCGAAAAGCATGACGAACATCTGGTTCATGATCGCCTTGTATTCTTCCATGTTCAGCACCACGTCGCGATTCCGCCGGAAGAAGCGCTCCGGCGTCGAATAGAACTTGTGCTGGGCCAGGTGGCCGCGCGCCGCCGCAATGTTGGCCTCGTTGGGCTCCGCCTGGGCCGCCTTGTCAGGCACCGCGGCAACGCAGGCGGCGTGGAAGGCCTCCAGGAACTCCCGGTAGTCCGCGAAGTGCGCCTCCATGAAGCGCTGCTTCTCGATCTCGGGAAGATAACCGTCCTCCAGGACCCCGGTGA
Organism: Magnetospira sp.; assembly: GCA_028282245.1. GTDB lineage: Bacteria > Pseudomonadota > Alphaproteobacteria > Rhodospirillales > Magnetospiraceae > JANQGL01. The sequence goes on along the minus strand of JANQIL010000066.1, from coordinate 4,153 downwards.
TCACGTAGAACAGCCCCTGAAGGCCGCGCGCCCGCAGCTCGGGCAGAGCGATCTCGATATGGTCCTTGGTGGCGTGATCGAAGGTGAGCGCGAATCCGTTTTCCGGCAACTCGCGGCCCTCGCGGATGCAGGCCAGGATCTCGTCATGGCCCACCGGCTCGTGGTGTTTCAGCAGGTAGTCCAGCTGACCGGCAAAGGCCCAGGTACTCACCGCCTTGATCGACGGCATCTCGGCGGTGGGGTCGCCGATCAGGTGGTACATCATAAAGAACATTGATGGGGTCCTCGTGGCGCGCCGGGTCACGCCGTCTTCTGGAACACGCCCAGGAAGGTGGACGCCTGAGTGAACCCCAGTGGCGTCTCGCCCAGGCTTTCGTAAAACGATCCCACATAGTTGAAGAATTCGGGATAGATCGCCTCGAACACAGGCGGGAAGGGATGGAAGTGCACGAAGTTGCAGGCCACCATCTCGATCGGCAGGTCAGCGACCATGGCGCGGACCTCGCCGGGGCTCTGCTGGGTGCGGTCCATGGTGAAGTCGAACTGCTTCTTCCAGTTCTTGACCGCGATTTTCTCGGCCGCCGCCCGCGGGTCCCAGTCGTCGCTCGGCATCATCGGCGGCAGCTTCGAGACATCGCAGAGGGTGCCCAACTCGGCGGCCAGGCCGGTCGGCTTGTAGGCCGCAATCTCGGCGGCGAACTCGTCGAGCAGGGCACGCACCGCCTCGGGCGACAGCTCGGCCGTGTAGGCGTTGGTCGAGAACAGGTTGAAGGCCTTGTTGCGGAAATCCAGGCAGAACACCCCGCCCGGCTTGAGCACCCGGGCGACGTCGGCCAGGAACGCCTTGAGGTCGTCCACGTAGCAGGCAACGCCGAGCGCCAGCGCCGCGTCGAACAGGTTCTCTCCGGGATGCAGGGTGTTGAGTTCGCCCGGCACCAACGTCACCCGGTCGCCGAGCCCGTGACGGTCGGCCTCGGCGCGGGCCAGATCGACCATGTTTGGGCTGAAGTCGAAGGCGTCGATCTTCCCGAAGCCGACGTCGGTCAGCGGCTTGAAGGCGATCCCCGCGCCGCAGCCAATGTCCACCGCTCGCTCCAAGCTTGGCGCCAAGCGCGAGAAGTAATCCATTGCCTTGGGAAGCCTGAAGTTGGGATAGACTTTGTAATCCTCGGTCCCGGCAAACTGCGCATACCACTGGATGGCGTTCCGTTCGAAAAACTCCTGGGTCAGCGATTCATTGGTCACCGAGTCTCTCCCGTATTCGTGAAAGGCGTTGATTCCAGGCTAGGCTATTAGGCCCCGACCAAGCGGATGGATGACGGTGCCATGGTCCCCACAAAGGCGATCTCGTCAAGCAGAGTTTCGGTGGCCAACGCCTGCGCCCCCGAACAGCTCGGGGCCCGCAGCCCGCGCGCCACGGCATGAGTCTCCCGAGCCAGATTGACGAAAATCGATTCGTCCGGCGCCGAGATGTGCAGTGGCTCCGGATCGCAGAGCACCTCATAGCCCAGGTATTGAGACGACGGGGCGAAGCGTTCCAGCGTGGCCTGCGCGTTGTTCCCCGTCACCCGTATCCGCCCCTTGGTGCCGACGATGTCCACCTCGAGCAGCAGCATGCTGCGGAACCCGGCCGTCACCACGCGACCGGCCACGCCGTCGGGGAACCGGCAGAGCACGTCCATCGCCGGTTCGCCCCGTTCGTCCAGCGCCGGAACCGGCAAGGCCCGCCAGGACTCGGGCGCCTGTCCGGCCAAATAGAACAGCAGATCGATCAGGTGGCTGCCGATGCTCCACAGTCGGTTGGGGCCGAGCACGGTGATCGAAGTCAGGGTCCCGAATTCCCCGGAGTGGATGGCGGCACGGCATTTTTGATAAACGGTCAAAAATCGACGGCTGTAATTGACGATCAGCGGCACGTCCGCCGCGGCGCAGGCCTCGACCAGCCGTTTCCGATCCTGCGGACAGGTCCCCAGCGGCTTCTCGGCGATCACCGCGCGCGGCCGATGCACCTCGAGCAGCCGAACGAGCAGGTCCCCGCGTGCCGCGGGCGGCGTCGCCAGACTGATGACGTCGGGTTTCAGCTCGGCCGCCATCTCGACCCCATCCGCAAACGCCCGCGCGCCGGGACACCGGGCGCGAAACCGCTCACGCTGCCCCGCGTCGGGATCGGCGCCGCCCGCCACGTCGTAGAGATCGGGCAGCGCCAGAAAGGCCCCCACATGGGAAAACACCATCGGGCGCGGCTCCTCGTCGAAACGGGAACCCACCTGGCCCAGGCCGATGACGGCTGCGGTGAGGGTATCGGTCACGCCGGTCTATCCCAAAAAGAACTTGTCGAACTCTTCCTGCGCCCGGTCAAAATCGTCCGGCCGCCCGATGTCCAGCCAGAACTCGCGCACCGGAAAGGCCAGGATGCTGCGCGACTCGCCCCGGCCCGGTTTGTCGATCAGGTCGTGCAGTAGATGCGGCATATCCAGATAACCGTTGCGCGAAATGCGGTCCAGAAGGGCCGGTTCGATCACATAGATTCCGGCGTTGATGAACATCTTCCGAATCGGCTTTTCCTCGATGGAGGTCACCCAGTGTCCGGAGGTCGTAACGATGCCGTAAGGCACCTGCAGGTCGTGAGCCCGCACGCAGAGGGTGGCCAGCGGCGCGTGTTCGCGGTGGAAATGCAGCAGACTGGCGAAATCGATCCGGGTCAGAAGATCGCCGTTCATCACCAGCAGCGGGTCTTCTGGAGGCTCCTCGATCAGGCCCAGCGGCCCGGCGGTTCCCAGCTTTCTGTCCTCGCTCAGATAGCGGATCGTGGCGCCCCAGCGGGACCCGTCGCCGAAATGCTTCATCACCATCTCGGCCTTGTAGTTCACCGAAATGTAGAAATTGACGAAGTTTTGGGCGATCAGGCTTTCCAGGATGGTCTGCAGGATCGGCTTGCCGCCCACCTCCAGAAGCGGCTTCGGCACGTCGTTGGTCAGCGGCATCAGCCGCTTGCCCAGACCGCCGGCCATCAGCACCACCCAGTTCGGACGCGCCGCCGGGGCGGGGCCCAGCGTCTCCAGGGATTCCAGGCGCCGCACCCGCCCCTCGGCGTCCAGCAGCGGCAGGAAGTTGACGTGATTCTGCTTCAGGCTGGTGGCCAGCGCCTCCGTGGAATCGCCCAGATGCCCGGTGCGCGGGTTGCGGTTCATGATCTTGGTGACTTGCGATTCGAGCGGCACCCGACGCAGGATGCCGCGCCGCACGTCGCCGTCGGTGATGGTGCCCAGAAGACGGTCGCCGTCGTCCACCACCAGGGCGATCTGGAATCCGGTGGCGCCCAACCGGTCGGTCAGTTCGATGGCGTCGAGAATCGTCGCCGTCGGGCGCAGGAAGGTCTGTCGGATGTCGAAGCTCATGCCGGTTCGGTCTAGGTCTCGTTGTCCGGTTTGGCCGGAATCCCCAGAACCCGGGTGCGCGGCGCCACGTCGCGAAGCACCACGGCCCCGGCCCCGATGATCGCGGCGTCGCCGATGGAGACCCCGGGACAGATTCGCGCGCCGAGGCCGATCATCGCGTCATCCCCCACGTCGACCCGTCCCGCCAGCACGCAACCGGAGGCCACCTGCGCGAAATCGCCGATGGTCGTTTCGTGATCGGCGACGGCGCCGGTATTCAGGATGGCGCCGCGCCCCAGCCGCGCCTCCGCCCCGAGGATCGCCCCGGCGCAGATTACCGCGCCCGGACCGGCCATGGCGCCGGGGTCGAGATGCGCCGTCGGGTGAATGAGGGTGGCGAGGCCGAGCCTGGCCGCCTCCGCCGCATCAGCCAAGCCCCGCCGTTCGCGGTTGTCGCCTAGGGCCAGGGCGACGTGGGTGATGCCCCACCCCGGCCATTGCGGCAGATCCGCGAACGTGGCGGTGACCGTCGTCGGCCCGACCGCCTCGCCGAGGAAGTCCGGCACCCGGTCGGCTGCCCCGGCGATCTCCCAGCCGCCGTCCAGGGCGGCGAGGGTGACGACCACCCGGGCGTGCCCCCCGGCGCCGAGGATCATCAGGCGGCCTTTGCTCACGCGTCGGTCCAATCGACGTCGGCGAGGCCGATCTGCGCGTCGGCGGCGATGTCGCGCGCCGCCCGGCGGCCGATCAGCCGGTCCGTCCAGTCGGGGGCGAGG
>JANQIL010000051.1 GCA_028282245.1 Magnetospira sp. | reverse complement strand
TTGCCAGACCGCCACCAGTTCCTGCGCCGGCACGTCGAGGACCGACAATCAGAAGGATGCCTTCATCGCGGTTCCGAAGGGCACCTGCGACAAGATCGTCGGCGGCAGCAAGACGGCGTCCTGATCCCCCGTCGGCGGAAGGGTGTCCCGGCGATGAGTATTGCCTCCTCCCCCTCTCCTCTTCGCGGGCCCCTTCCGCCGCGCGCCGGTATCGGCCTGAAGGCCGAGCATTACGACGAAATCCTCGAAACCCGGCCCGACATCGGATTTTTCGAGGTTCACACCGAAAACTACATGGGGGCCGGCGGCGCGCCGCGCCGATATCTTTCCGAGATCGCCCGTCACTACCCTTTGTCGATGCACGGGGTCGGCCTGTCCCTGGGCTCGGCCGACGGCCTCGATGCAAAACACCTGGCGCGCAAGGCCGAACTCGTGAACACCCACGATCCGGTCCTGGTCTCGGAGCATTTGTCGTGGAGCATCGCCGGCGGCGCCTACCTGAACGATCTCCTGCCCCTGCCTTATACCGAGGACTCCCTGGCCGTGATCGCCGCGCACGTGGCCCAGGCGCAGGACCACCTCGGTCGGCGGCTGCTCATCGAGAACCCGTCGACCTACCTTCGGTTTCGCGACTCCACCCTGCCGGAGACCGAGTTCCTGAACCGGCTTTGCGAGGCCACCGGCTGCGGCCTGCTGCTCGACGTGAACAACGTTTATGTCAGCGCCTGGAATCACGATTTCGATCCGGACGACTATCTGTTCGCCCTGCGCCATGCGCCGGTCGGCGAGTTTCATCTGGCCGGCCACCATCACGCGCTTTTCGACGACCATCCGCGCGGCCTGCGGATCGACGACCATGGGTCGCCCGTGCGACCCGAGGTCTGGGATCTGTTCGTCCGCGCGGTCGACCTGTTCGGTCCGCGCCCGACCCTGATCGAATGGGACAGCGACGTGCCCGGCCTCGACGTTTGGCTGGCCGAGGCGGCGCGGGCCGATGCCCTGCTGGCGGGGGCGTCGCGTGATGCTGCCTGAGCTTCAGGTCGCGTTCCGCGACGCGGTATTGGGGCGCGGCGATCCCGCCGCTTTCGCGGCGGCCCACGTCGAACCCGGCGGCCTTGATCCACGCCGTCGTCTCCAGGTGCACCGCAACAATACCCTGATCACCCTGACCGACGCCCTGGGCGCGGTCTATCCCGTGGTCCGGCGGCTGGTCGGCGACGATTTCTTCGCCCACGTGGCGCGTGGCTTCATCGAGCGCGCTCCGCCCGCGAGCGGCACTCTGATCGATTACGGGGCCGGTCTCGCCGACTATCTGGGTGGTCTCGACGCGGCGGCCGGGCTGCCCTACCTGCCTGACGTGGCGCGCCTGGAGTGGGCCTGGCACGACTCCTTTCACGCGGCCGACGCGCCGCCGCTCGACCCGGCGCGACTCGCCGCCCTTCCGCGGGAGCGTCTGCCCGGGGCGCGATTTTCGTTGCACCCCGCGGCGCGTCTGATCCGATCGTCCTGGCCGGTCGGCCGGATCTGGATCGCGCACGGCGACCCCGACCGTCCGCCGGATTCGGTTTCCCTTGACGAGGGGCCGGATTACTTGCTCGTCCTTCGCCCGGACTATGATGTCAGGTTGCGTTTCGTGGGCCATGCGGAGTGGGTTTTTATTGTCAACCTGTCGCGACATCAGAGTGTCGCGGAAGCCTGGGCGGCTGCGATTGACATCGATTCTACCTTTGAACTATCCCAGGTTTTGCGGGATTGCTTGACGGGCGGCCTTTTTCATGGTGTCGATTTAGGTGGACCCTTTCCGGAATGAAGGAGACCCCGCCATGGACGAATCCGCCAATACCGCCGCCGGCAAAAGCCGTCGGAAAAGCCCGGGCGCGTTTGACGGCCTGCTGATCGCGGCCACCGTTATCCTTGCTCGAATCGGCATTGCCGGTGTGTTTTTCCGGTCCGGCCAGACCAAGATCGACGGCCCGGAGCTTTTCTGGGGCATCAAGTTCCCGACATCGATCAACGAATCGACCTTTGCCCTGTTCGCCGATGAGTACCAAGTGCCGTTCTTCAGCCCGACGATTGCCGCCTATCTGGCGGCGGCGGCCGAGCTGATTCTGCCGATTCTTTTGATTTTGGGCCTGTTCACGCGCTTTTCCGCGCTTGCCCTGCTGGTCATGGTCGGCGTGATCCAGTTCTACGTCTATCCGGGCCTGTGGCCGGACCATTCGGTCTGGGCGGCGGCGCTGATCGTGCTGGTGGCCCGGGGTGCCGGACCGGTCTCGTTCGACGCGGCCTGGGAGTCGGAGCGCCGGCGGCCGAAGTATTCCAAGAAGTTCGATCCGAACGCGACCCTGAAGTAACTCCCGTGGTATCGTGATTCCACCGTCCGGCCCATGGGCCGGACGGTGGGGACGATAACGGGGAGACGACGTCATGCAGGTGACTCTGGTGCATGTCCGGGTGGTGCCCGGGCGGGAGGCGGCGTTCGTCGAGGCGACGCGACGCAATCACGAGGCCTCGATCCGCGAACCCGGAAACCTCCGCTTCGACGTGCTGCGATCGGCCGACGATCCGTCCTGCTTCGTGCTCTACGAGGCCTACGCGGACTCGGCGGCGGCCAAGGCCCACAAGGACACCGAACATTACCTCGCGTGGCGCGACGCGGTGGCCGATCTGATGGCCGAGCCACGCCGCGGCGTGGCCTACCAGGGGCTCTATCCGGCGGTCGACGCGTGATTCCGCCGTTCGAGATCGCCCGCTTGCCGCGCATCGTGTTCGGGGCCGGCGCCCTGTCGCGGGTGCCGACCGAGGCGGCGGCCTTCGGGCGCCGCGCCCTGGTGGTGACCGGCGCCCGGGCATTCCGCCGCACCGACCGCTGGGGCGATCTTCTGCGTGGCCTGGCCGGCGAGGGGATCGCGGTGGCCGATCTGGCGGTCGACGACGAGCCGTCGCCCGGCCTGGTCGACGACGCGGTGGGCGAGTTCGCGCGGCTCGGGGTCGAGGTGGTGATCGCGGTCGGCGGCGGCAGCGCCCTGGACGCCGCCAAGGCCATCGCCGGACTGCTGCCGCGCGGCAACTCGGTGATGGACCATCTGGAAGGGGTCGGGCGCGGCCTGCCCTACGAGGGGCCGGCGCTGCCGTTCATCGCCGTGCCGACCACCGCCGGCACCGGCTCCGAGGCGACCAAGAACGCGGTGCTGTCGCGGCGCGGCGACGACGGTTTCAAGAAGTCCTTTCGCGACGAGCGGCTGGTCGCCCGGGTCGCCGTGCTCGATCCGGATCTGCTGGAGAGTTGCCCGCGCGCGGTGGTCGCGGCGAACGGCATGGACGCCTTCACCCAGCTTCTGGAATCGGTGGTCTCGACACGCGCCAACCCGATGACCGACGCCCTGGGATGGTCCGGCCTGGAGTCCTTCCGGGACGGGTTCTGGGACATGCTGGACGGAACCGGCGACGCGGCGGCGGGGGGCCGGTCGCGGATGGCCCATGCCTCCCTGATGTCGGGGATCAACCTCGCCCAGACCGGTCTCGGCTCGGTGCATGGCCTCGCCTCGCCGCTCGGCGCCCTGTTTCCGATCCCGCACGGGGTGGTCTGCGGGACCCTGGTTGGCGCCGCCACCGAGGTCAACATCCGCGCCCTAGAGGCCCGCCGTCCGGACAGTCCGGCCCTGGCCAAGTACGCCCGCGCCGGCGCCCTGCTGACCCGGCGGTCCCACGCCACCGACGCCGAGGCCCGGCGCGCCCTGGTCGATCTGCTGAACGACTGGATCGAACGCCTGGACCTGCCGCGACTGTCCCGTTACGGGATGGGCGAGACCGACTTGGAGCGGGTGGTCGTCGCCTCGGGCGGCAATTCGATGAAAACCAATCCGTTGCCGCTCGATCCGGCGGAGATCGCCGAGGTGGTGACGCGGCGGCTGTAGCGCGCGATCCTAATCGCGGTCCGCGCGCCGCCGGATCGCCGCGTCGGGCGTTGGCTGCGCGAACTGCAACGCGGCCAGCCGGGCATAGAGCGGCGACGCATGGAGCAGGTCGGCGTGGCGACCGCTGGCCACCACCCGCCCGTCGTCGATCACCGCGATGCGGTCGGCGTTGACCACGGTGGCCAGCCGGTGGGCGATGATCAACGTGGTGCGCCCGCGCATGAGCCGCTCCAGGGCCCGCTGGACCAGGCGCTCGTTCTCGGCGTCGAGGGCGCTGGTCGCCTCGTCGAGCAACAGGATCGCCGGATCGCGCAGGATCGCCCGGGCGATCGAGATGCGCTGCCGCTGGCCGCCCGAAAGACGGACCCCCTTTTCGCCCAGGAACGTGGCGTAGCCGTCCGGCAGGCGGGTCAGGAACTCGTCCGCCATGGCGGCACGGGCCGCCGCCCGCACCGCCTCGTCGTCGGCCTCCGGCCGGCCGTAGCGGATGTTCTCGAAACCGTCGGCGCCGAAGATCACCGGGTCCTGCGGCACCAGGGCGAGTCGTCGGCGCAGGGCCTGTGGATCGACCGCGCGGATGTCCACCCCGTCCACCGACAGGCTGCCCGATCGGGGATCATAGAATCTCAGCAGCAACTGAAACACGGTGCTCTTGCCGGCTCCCGACGGGCCGACCAGGGCCAGGGTTTCGCCCCGTGCCACGTCCAGCGAGAAATCTCCGAGCGCCGCGTGATCGGGCCGCGAGGGGTAGTGGAAGGTCACGCCGTCGAAGCGCAGCCGGCCCTCCGGCGGTTCGGGCAACGGCGTCGGGTCGGCCGGAGCGACGATGTCCGGTTCCGCCTCCAGAAGCTCGATCAGCCGTTCGGTGGCCCCGGCGGCGCGCAGCAGTTCGCCGTAGATTTCCGAGATCACGGCGACCGAGAAGGCGACCACGGTGGCGTAGAACACGAAGGCGGCCAGGTCGCCGCCGCTGATCTCGCCCCGCATCACCCCGTTGCCGCCGACCCACAGGATCACCGCGATGGCCAGGAACACCAGGAGGATGACGGCGGCCGACATGACGCCGCGCAGGCGGATCCGGCGGATCGCGGTAACGAACGCGGCGTCGACCTCAAGCCCGAACCGCCGCCGGTCCTCCGCCTCGTGAGTGAAGGATTGCAGGGTGCGGATGGCGTTGAAGCTCTCCTCGGCGAAGGCGCCGACCTCGGCCACCCGGTCCTGGCTGGCCCGGGACAGCCGGCGGACGCGGCGCCCGACGATCAGGATCGGCGCCACCACCAACGGCACCACCAGCATCACGAGGCCGGTCAGGTAGGGATCGGTGACCAGCATCATCACCACCCCGCCGATCAGGTTGAGGCCGTTGCGCAGCGCCATCGAGGCGCTCGATCCGATGATCGATTGCAGAAGGGTGGTGTCGGTGGTCAGGCGGGACAGGATCTCGCCGGTCTTGGTGACCTCGAAGAAGCCGGGATGCAGGCGGAGCACCCGCTCGAACACCGCGTTCCGCAGGTCGGCCACCACCCGCTCGCCGAGCCAGGACACCAGATAGAAGCGGGCGAAGGTCCCGACCGACATGATCGCCGCCAGCCCGACCAGCAGCAGCAGGGCGCGTTCGAGGGCATCCGGGTCGCCGCCCGCGAATCCGCTGTCGACCAGGTGCTTGAGACCCTGGCCCAGGCCGAGCACGGCCAGCGAGCCGACGACGAGGGCGAGGGCGGCGCCCGCCACCCGCCAGCGATAGGGCGCGAGGAAGGCGGCGGCGCGGCGTAGCGCCCGGACGTCGCGACCCTTGGGGCGCTCGGGAAGCGCGGAACTGGCGTGCGGTGGCGGCATGGGTCCGGAATCTCTGCGATTGCGAAGCGATCCTCGCGGCCCGCGAGGCGCGTCAATCTATCGCATGGAACGCGCCCTGGCGCCATGCGTCGCGGGGAGGGCCGGATCCCGAGGTCCGGTCAGTCGGCCGCCTGACAGGCGATCGTTTCGGTGCGCGCGACGGAGTCGATCCCAAACGGAAACGGCTTCCAGAAACCGCAAGGCTCGGCCTTGCAGGCCCTGAGGACGCGGTGATGGAAGCATTCGCCACGCCCGAGGTCGAAAACGCAGGCGTCGCAACTGGTCGCGGGGTCCGGCATTGGGTATCCCTCCGGATGAGCGATAGATCGATAAATGCCGATCTTGTATGGGAGCGAGGCCGCTGAATGCAATCGTAATCAGGGGCGATGGGGACGGGAGACCGAAGGGCGCCATTGTTCCGCGTGCGCTTATCATACAAATGAAGTATGATATTTCGCTAATATTAAGGAAATGGTTCCATGACAGGTGAAACGCGGGTCGCGGTCGAGGCCTGCGACGCGAATCGGGCCATCGAGATCGCCGACCGGGTATGGTGGGTCGGCCATTATCTGGAGGGCGATCCGTTCCAGTGCCATGTCTACCTGATCGAGCATGGCGATAACTCGGTCCTGTTCGATCCCGGGTCGGCGCTGACCTTTGCCCACACCCTGCGCAAGGTCGAGCAGGTGACCGCGTTTTCCAACATCCGCTATTTCGTTTGCCACCACCAGGACCCCGACATCACCGGGGCGATGCCGCTGATCGACCAGATGGTGTGTCGGGACGACGCGGTGGTGGTCACCCACTGGCGGGCCGAGGCCCTTCTCAAGCACTATGCCCTCAAGCTGCCCTTCTGGCGCGTCGACACCCACGATTGGCGACTCGACCTCGGATGGCGCGAATTGGAGTTCGTGTTCACGCCCTATGCCCATTTTCCGGGCGCCTTCGTCAGTTTCGACCGGACGACCGGCACCCTGTTTTCCAGCGACCTGTTCGGCGGGTTCACCGAGGGGTTCTCGCTGTTCGCCAAGGACGAGGCGTATTTCGAGAGCCTGCGGCCGTTCCACGAGCACTACATGCCGAGTCGCGACGTGCTCCAGCACGCGCTGAACGCCATCGAGAAACTGCCGCTCGCGATGATCGCCCCGCAGCACGGCTCGATCATTCCGGGGCCGCTGATCGATTCGATCATCAAGCGCCTGCGTCACCTGGATTGCGGGTTGTTCCTGATGTCGCGCGAGAACACCGACATTAGGCGCCTGATGGAGTTGAACCGGGCTCTCAAGGATATCACCCAGACGATGATGGCGTACCGCGATTTCAAGGACATCGCGGGATCCCTGACGCGGATCGCGGGCCGCCTGCTGCCCGTCGACCGTCTGGAGTTCCATACGCGCATCGCGGAGCGCGGCTACCTGCATCTGACACCGGAGAATCGCTACCGGGGGCGATTGTCCAATCAGGTCCCGGCACTGGTCGCCGAGATCATGGCGCTCGACCGTGAAGCCTGGGATCGCGCCGAACGGCATCTCTACCGGATTTTCGACCCGGCGCCCTGCGGCGGCACCGCCATTGCGGTGCCCCTGTTCTCTCCCGACCGCGGGCGGGCCGATTCGGTGGCGCTGCTGCGTCTCAGGAGCGCGGTCGAGGAGGATGACGACCTTGACGAGGTGATCGCGCAGATCGAGGTGCCGCTGCAGGTGGCGGTGGAGCGCGAGACCATCTACCGCACGCTCGATCTCGAACGCCAGAAGTTCTACGAGACGTCGATTCGCGATCCGCTGACTGATTTGTTCACGCGGTTCTACATGGAAGAAACCATGCGGCGTCTGATGGCGATTCATGACCGCGACCCGAATTCGGCGATCGGCGTCATCCTGATCGACATCGATCATTTCAAGTCGATCAACGATACCTACGGCCACAATCAGGGCGACACGGTGTTGAAGGCGGTCGCCCGTTGTCTGCTCGGCGCCGTGCGTCCGGGTGATCTGCCGGTTCGTCTGGGGGGCGAGGAATTCGCCGTTTTCGTGATCGGAACGACGCTCGACGCGCTGGCCGATCAGGCCGAGCGTCTGCGGGCCGGCATCGCCGCCGCGAGGCTTGGCGACCCGATGCGCGACTGCCACGTCACCGCCAGCTTCGGCCTTGCCCTGCGGCGCCAGCATGAATGCCTGGTCGATTTCATGGAACGCGCCGATGCCGCCCTCTACGCGGCCAAGGGCGGCGGCCGCAACCGCGTCTGCCGGGCCGAATTGTAGGAGCCGGGACGACGGCGTCCAGATGCCGGTTGACAGGCTTTTGATGGCAATACGATAACATAACAAAAGGGGTGTTTTGGGTGGACCATTAGGGGGGAAGCATGGGTGTCGTGTCGCGCGTCCTGATTTTGGCGATCTGTTTGGGCGTGGCGGGGGCGGGCGGCGCGTTCGCCGCCGTGTCCGCCGACAGTACCGCCGACCACGGCAAGTTCGACGAACTGAAACAGCCGTTCGCGGATGGCCGAGAGGTCACCAAGGCCTGCCTCAAATGCCACACCGAGGCCGGCGCCCACTTCATGAAGTCGATCCACTGGACTTGGACCTACGAGCATCCGATCACCGGCCAGACGCTCGGCAAGAAGAGCCTCATCAACGCCTTCTGCGGCAACGCCGTGACCAACTGGGGGGGGTGCACGTCGTGCCACGCCGGGTATGGCTGGGCCGACGACGACTTCGATTTCTCCGATCAGACGCGGATCGACTGTCTGGTCTGCCACGACACCACGGGGACCTATTATCGGGATCCGCAGTCGCCCGGCCATCCGGCCTGCGACCGCATGTTCGCGGACAAGGCGCCGATCGATCTCGCCAAGGTGGCGCGGAACGTGGGCCTTCCCGGGCGCGCCAACTGCGGGAGCTGCCATTTCCATGGCGGCGGCGGCGACGGGGTGAAACACGGCGACCTGGACTCGTCGCTGATCGCTCCCGCGCGCGCGCTCGACGTCCACATGGACGCCGAGGGGCTGAACTTCGCCTGCACCGAATGCCATGTCACCCGGCGCCACCTGTGGGCCGGCAGCCGCTACGACGTGCGGGCGGTCGATCCCGAGGGAACCGGCCTGCCCGGCCTGCGGCGCGACGTGGCGACCTGCGAGTCCTGCCACGGCGACTCGCCGCATCCCGACAATTCGCTGCGCCACCTCAAGCTCAACGGGCACGTGGACCGCATCGCCTGCCAGACCTGCCACATCCCGGCCTTCGCGCGTGGCGGGGTGGCCACCAAGACGGTGTGGGACTGGAGCACGGCCGGGCGGCTGAACGAGAAGGGCGAGCCCTACAAGATCGAGGACTATCACCAGGGCGACGGACAACACCGCGACACCTACATCACCATCAAGGGTGGTTTCGAATGGGGCGAGAACGTGGTGCCCATGTACGCCTGGTTCGACGGCGTGATGCGCTACACCACGGCGGACGACGGGATCGATCCCTCGGTTCCGGTCGAGATCAACCACTTCGAGGGATCGCACGACAACCCGAGGGCGCGCATCTGGCCGTTCAAGGAGATGCGCTCCAAGCAACCCTATGACAGTGTCAACAACACGCTGGTCTATACCCATCTGTGGGGACGCGACGACAACGCGTTCTGGGGCAACTACGATTGGCCGAAGGCGATCGCCGCCGGCATGGACATGGCCGGCAAGCCCTATGGCGGCCAATTCGATTTCGTCGAGACCCGAATGTACTGGCCGATCACCCACATGGTGGCGCCGAAGGAGGACGCCCTGGCCTGTGATCAGTGCCACGCCGCGGACGGCCGGCTGGCCGATCTGTCCGGTTTCTACATGCCGGGCCGCGATCATTTCGGATGGGTCGACATCGCCGGCTATCTGGCCCTCGTCGGAGCCTTCGTCGGGGTGTTGCTGCACGGCCTGATGCGAGTCGTGCTCAAGAGCGGAAGGAGGGAGCAATGATCGGCCTGCGCAAACGGAACGGCGGCAACGCGGGCGCCCCCCGCAAGCACGACGTGATGATCTATTCCCGCTACGAGCGGTTTTGGCACTGGTCGCAGGCGGGGCTCATCTTCGTGCTGTTCTTCACCGGCCTTGGCCTGCACGGGACCCACGACCTGCTCGATTTCGAGACCGCGGCGACCATCCATACCTACGCCGCGCTCGCCCTCATCGTGCTGTGGGTGTTCACCACGTTCTGGAACTTCACCACCGGGCAGTGGAAGCAATACCTGTTCAAGCAGGGGATCTACCGGGTGATTCGATTCTACGCCTACGGAATTCTGGTCGGCGAGCCGCACCCCTACAAGAAATCCCTTCAGCGCAAGCAGAACGCCCTACAGTCGCTGGCCTACATGACGTTCATGATGGCGATCGGACCGGCCCTGTGGTCCACCGGGTTCATCTACCTGATCTACGACCTTTGGAACGGCTATGCGTGGTCGTCCGAAATCCTCTGGCTGGTCGCCCTGGTCCATACCGTGGCCGCCTTCGCCATGGGCGCCTTCGTGATCGTCCACGTCTACATGACGACCACCGGCAAGACGCCGTTGCATTACGTCAAGACCATGATCACCGGCTACGACCGCATCGAGCTTTCGGAGGTCGAGGAAGCCTACATCCGCGAGACCGGGAATGTGGAAATGAAGTAGGCGCCCCTGCTATCCTGGGCGCCGGCCGGCACCGCGCCGGAAACGACCATGGGGGAATGGGGCATGTGGGAGGCGTTGTTCGCGTCGGGTCGGATGATCGACCTGATTATCGTTCTGTTGCTGTCCGAGGGACTCGCCATCGCGTGGATGCATCATAGGACGGGCTTCGGCCTGCCGTGGCGGGCGGTGGCGCCCATGATCGCGTCCGGCGTCCTGCTGTTGCTGGCGGTGCGCCTCGCCCTGACGGGCTGGGGCTGGCAGTGGATCGCGGTTTGTCTCGGTCTGGCCGGGGTGGCCCACTTCTTCGACCTCCTTATGCGCCGCCAGGACCGGAGCCTCGATTAGTTTAGGATGCCGACGGCGGAACAAATCGATGGCTGCCGCATGACAAAACGGTGATGTTATCTTTTTGCTTATTAGGAAAACCCAATGTAAACCGGGCAAGTTGAATTCGCGACGATGCGATTTCTTCGTATAATGCCCTAGCTTTGATCACCCGAAATCGGATACCCTCCCGACCGAGTGACTGATCGCGCGGATCGGTTCCTGGGGGCGCGGCGAAAAACACGGGGAGCCTGGACAATGGAAACAATCCAAACCGACGTCGTCATCATCGGGGCCGGAGGCGCCGGGCTTCGGGCCGCCATCGCCCTCGCGGAGGCCGATCCGGGTCTGCGCATCGCGCTGGTGTCCAAGGTCTATCCCATGCGCAGCCATACCTGCGCCGCGGAAGGCGGGGCGGCCGGAGTCGTCAAGCCGGACGACAGCCTGGAACAGCATTTCAACGACACGGTGGGCGGCGGCGACTGGCTGACCGATCAGGACGCGGTGGAGTTGTTCATCAACGAGGCGCCGAAGGAACTCGTCCAGCTCGAACACTGGGGCTGCCCGTGGAGTCGCGAGGACAACGGCTCGGTCGCGGTGCGGCCGTTCGGCGGCATGAAGATCAAGCGCACTTGGTTCGCGGCCGACAAGACCGGTTTTCACCTGCTGCATACCCTGTTCCAGACGTCGCTCCGGTTCGACAACATCCAGCGCTTCGACGAATATTTCACCACCGACCTTCTGGTGGCCGATGGTCGCGTCCAGGGCTGCACGGCGATCGAGATGCGCAGCGGCATGATGCATCAGTTCCAGGCCAAGGCGGTGATCATCTGTTCCGGCGGCGCGTCGCGGATGTTCCCGTTCACGACCAACGGGTCCATCAAGACCGGCGACGGCACCGCGCTGGCCTATCGGGCCGGGGCGCCGGTCAAGGACATGGAGTTCGTTCAATATCACCCGACCGGGTTGCCCGGCACCGGCATCCTGCTCACCGAGGGGTGCCGCGGCGAGGGCGGGGTGCTGCGCAACAAGGACGGCTACCGCTACCTCCAGGACTACGGCATGGGCCCCGAGACTCCGATCGGCGAGCCGGTGCTCAAGACCATGGAGCTGGGCCCGCGCGACCGCCTGAGCCAGGCGTTCTGGCATGAGCAGAAGAAGGGCAAGACCATCGAGACCCAATGGGGCGACTGCGTCTATCTGGACCTCACCCACCTGGGCGAGGCGCGTATCAAGGAGCGGCTGCCCTTCGTGCACGATCTGGCGAAAAGCTACCTGGGCGTCGACATGATCACCGACATGGTGCCGATCCGGCCGGTGGTCCATTACATGATGGGCGGCATCCATACCGACATCAACGGCGCCGCCGGTTTGCCCGGCCTGTTCGCGGCCGGCGAATGCGCCTGCGTCAGCATCAACGGCGCCAACCGCCTGGGGTCCAATTCGCTGACCGAACTGCTGGTGTTCGGGCGGCGGGCGGCGGAAAGCGCCGTCGCCTATATCAACGGCGGCGACAAAACGGTCGACGCCGGCGCGGCGAACGACCGGGCCGAGGCCTCGCGGGCCCGCATCACCGCCCTGTTCCAGAAATCCGGCGGCGGCGAGACCACGTCGGGCATCCGCCGCGAGATGACCGAATCCATGGAAAGCGGAGCCGGCATCTACCGGGACGAGGAGTCGCTGAAGGCCACCTGCGGCAAGATCGCCGAGTTGCGCCGCCGCTACAACGACATCGAGCTGCACGACAAGAGCAACGTGTTCAATACCGATCTGTTCCAAATCCTCGAACTGGGCTCGATGCTCGATCTGGCGGAGACCGTGGCCGCCAGTGCCCTGGCGCGCCAGGAATCGCGCGGCTCGCACCAGCGGCTGGACTTCACCGAGCGCGACGACTCCAGGTTCCTCAAGCACAGCATGGCCCATTACCAGGGCGAGGGTCCGCCGCGCATCGACTATCTGGACGTCACCATCACCAAGTCCCCTCCGGGCGTGCGTGACTACTCGGGAGACCACAAATGAGCTTGCGGCAGATCGAGCTGGAAGTCCTCCGCTACGACCCGGAGCAGGACGACGAACCCCGGTTCCAGAAGTATTCGGTGCCGTGTCAGGAGGAATGGGTGGTCCTCGATGCGTTGAATTACGTCAAGGACAACCTGGACGGCTCCCTGTCCTACCGATGGTCCTGCCACATGGCGGTGTGCGGAAGCTGCGGGATGATGATCGACGGCGAACCGACCCTGTCGTGCAAGGCCTTTCTGCGCGACTATGGCTCCAAGATCCGGGTCGAGCCGCTGGCCAACTTCCCCATCGAGCGCGATCTGGTGGTGGTGCTCGACGATTTCATGAGCAAGCTCAAGCGCGTCAAGCCCTACCTGATTCCGAAGCAGCACAAGCCAATCGCCGATGGCGAATACCGCCAGACCCCGAGGCAGCTCAAGCTTTACAAGCAGTATACCCTGTGCATCAACTGCACCCTATGCTACGCGGCGTGTCCGCAATTCGCCTTGATCCCCGATTTCATCGGTCCGGCGGCGCTTGCCCTGGCGCATCGCTACAACCTGGATTCACGCGATGGCGGGCGCGCCGAGCGCCAGGAGGAGGTGGCTTCCCACGAGGGGATCTGGGAATGCTCGTTCGTCGGCGCCTGCTCGGAGGTTTGCCCGAAATCGGTCGATCCGGCGGGGGCGATCCAGCAGATGAAGATCGCCAGCACCGTCGACTGGTACCTGGAACGCCTGATGCCGTGGAGGAACAAATGAGCCGCAAGCCCTATGTCCGCCCGGTCGCCCGGACCACTTGGTGGCTGAGCAAGGGGCGCTACGTGCGCTACATGGCGCGCGAGGTGTCGAGCCTGCTGATCGCCATCTACCTGATGGTTCTGATCATCGGCCTGATGCGCCTGTCGCAGGGACCGGCCGCCTGGCAGGAATACATGGAGTCCCTGGCGTCGCCGGTCGCCGTGCTGTTCCATCTGATCGCCTTCGGGTTCACCACCTATCACGCGACGTGCTGGTTCAACGTCACCCCGAAGGCGATGCGCATTCCAAGCGGCGACGATTTCGTGCCGGGGCGCCTCATCATCCTCGCCCACTACGCCATTTGGGGCGTGGTGTCGCTGATCATTCTGGTGATTGCGGGAGTGCTCTGACCATGGCCAAGTCCAACAAGCCGATCGTCTGGGGCCTGTTCGCCGCCGGCGGCACGGTCTCCGCCTTCGTTCTGCCGGCCCTCATCTTCGTCACCGGACTCGCGGTACCGCTCGGCATCTTCGGGGATGACGCGCTGTCGCACGAGCGGATTTATCCCTTCGTCAGCCACTGGTTCGTCTCGCTGGTGCTGTTCGGGGTCATCGTGCTCTCCATCTGGCACGCCGCGCACCGGATCCGCATCACGCTGCACGATTTCGGGATGCGCGGCGATGGCATGATCGGCACCGTCGCGTATTTCGCGGCGGGCATGTTCACCCTCGGCACCTTTTTTGCCCTAAGCGGCATGTGATCCGGGCCGGCGGACGGACGCCGCGGCGCGCCTTTCGCTTGCGGCGTTGCCGTGTCTGATATAGGATTGTTCTAAATCGGGCCGCCCGTCGAGGGGCGGGGTCGACTTCTGCCGAATGGCCGGAAACGACATCAACCCGCGCCGTGCCGATGGACCACGAGGAGACGCTTATGCGTTGGGATGCCTATCCATATTATCAGTTTGTCGTGGTGTTCGCCATATTGGGGTATCTCTTCCTCGGGTGAGGGAGGATTGGCGCCTCATCGGCGTCAGGTCGATTTGTCGGCCGGACCGTGGTTTTGCCCTGCCATCTTGGCGGGTTTTTTTTGATTTCGTCGTGGATCAATCCAAAATTCATCTGTGACTCCGGTCACTGCCGAAAAGCATCGGCGTGATATCTTTGCGGAACCGAAACAAATATTCCCTCGGAGAGTCCGCATGACCGCCGCGCGTGCCCCTGCGAAGACCGAGGCCGAGCCATCCATCGCTCCACCGCCGATTGATTGGCAAGGCGTCGGTCACGATGAAACCTACAACCTGGGCGGTGCCGTCTGCCTGCTCGCGGTGCTCGATATCCCGCTCCGCCAGGCCCTGCGTTCCGGATTGCGGGACCATGGCGTCGAGAATCTGGTCGAGTGCGGCACGACGGTGGATGTTCGGGAGTCCGTCGTCGACGCGCGGCCCGATCTGATCGTTTGTGACCGCGATCTGCCGGATGGTTCGGTGCCGGACCTGATCCGCGCCATTCGCCACGGGGAAATCGGCGACAATCCGTTCTCGGTGATTGTGACCCTGACCGCCCCGGCGTTGTCCGATCGCGTCCTGGGACTGGTCGGGGCCGGCGCGGACGACGTGATCTCGCGGCCCGTGTCGCCGGCCAAGGTCATCCGGCGTGTCACGCAGATGATCGCGGCGCGCAAGCCGTTCGTGGTGACCAGCGAGTACACCGGACCGGATCGCCGGTGCGGCAAGCGCTCGGAGGCCACCCCGCCGGAGAACCTGATCGAGGTTCCCAACACCCTGCGGCTGAAGGCCTTGGGGTCCTTCCGGCCGGACACCGCCCGGGCCGAGATCGAGGCCCTGCGCGCCAGCTTCAATCTGCGCAAGGTGGAGCGCCACGCCGAGCGGATCGTCTACCTGTCCAATCTGATCCTGCCGGTCCTGCGCGACGGGCTGGACAGCGAGACCCTGCGCCTGCGCCTGCGACAGATCGGCGTTCTGGCGACCGACATCTTTCGGCGGGTTGTCGGCACCGAGTACGGGCCGGTGGCCGATCTCTGCGAAAGCCTGTGCGCGGCGGCGGCGCGGCTCGACTGCGCGGCCCCGGAGGCAACGGACGTGCAGCTTCTGTATCAGCTCACCCTGGCCATCGACCGCGCGTTCGAGGACGGTCCGAACGGCGTCGCGACCGCCCGGGAAATCGCCGATTTCGTGCATCGGGTCGACGCCCAGGGCGACCGCCGGTCCATCGAGCAGGCGATCCGGGCAAATTCCTGAGGCGGATCGACCCGAACCGGCGCCGCGCCGGATGTCGTCACGCGAACCCCGAATTGATCATCCGGAATCCATGTAAGCGGCCGGCATCATCGGAACCGGCAATGCGCTGTCGGAGATCAGCGGCAGGCGACGGGCGTCGAACAATTGATAGTGCCACCATTCGTTCCGGTAGAAGTCCCAGCCGGCGGTGGTCATCAGGCCGATCAGCAGCAGGCGGTTGCGCTCGGCCTCGGCCGACAGGCCGTCGGCGCCGTGGTGCGATCGCGGCGTGAAGGCGTCGAACGGCGTTCCCATGTCCAGCGCCCGGCCGTCCCGGTCGGTCAGGGTCAGGTCCACCGCGGCGCCCCGCGAATGCGGCGAGCCGCGTCGCGGATCGGCCAGGAACTCGGGATCCGGTGTATGGCTCCACAGTGCCCACTGCGCCTCGGCCGGTCGGAACGCGTCGAGCACCGTCAGGCCGAACCCCTGCCGCGCCGCCAGGTCGACCGCCCGCCGGAGCAGCGTCTCGGCCTCCGGGTGCAGGTAGCAGGCGGCGCGGGCGTAGACCGGTCGGCCGGTGAAATTGTCGGCGGTGGCGTAGGCGAGCTCGATGCCCACGCCATGCGTTCGCGGAGTGATTTCGATCAGCGGCATCGGTCGGCCCGTCTTGTGGCGGCGCGAGTCGTCGCAGTATAAGCCCGGACCATGAAAAGCGAACCGATCATCCTGGCGTTCGACACCGCGACCGTGGCCTGTTCGGTGGCGGCGTGGCGGGCCGGCCGCGTGCTGGCGCGGCGCGGCGCCAGGATGCCGCGCGGCCAGGCCGAGGCGCTGCTGCCGATGATCGGCGAGACCCTGGCCGAGGCCGGTCTTCGTCATGCCGATCTGGACCTCTATGCGGTGACCATCGGGCCGGGCGCCTTCACCGGCTTGCGGATCGGCCTCGCGACGGCGCGCGCCCTCGCCCTGGCGGCCGGCCGGCCGGTGGTTCCGGTGACCACGACGGAGGCCCTGGCGGCGGCGGTTCCGGTCGGCC
>JANQIL010000023.1 GCA_028282245.1 Magnetospira sp. | reverse complement strand
GATGGCCTCGGCGGCTCCGCCCAACCAAGGACCGCAGCCCCTGGACCAGCCCCAGGAAGACCAGCAGGCCGGCAACCGTTCCCGAGAAGGCCATGCCCGCCAGACGCAGGGACGAGGGCCTCGCGACAACGCGCAATTCGTGGAGCCCGGCGTCCACCGCGATCACCGAAAAATTCAGCGCGCTCCGCAGGACGGGGACGGGGTGCCCGTCGACGCTGATTTCGAGATCCGGATGGAAGGGAACCGGCAATCGCAGATAGGCCGCCCGCGCGCAATCGAGGCGGAACGCGAGAACCTGATAGTCGATGCCGCCACCCAACGGCTCGCAGGCCGCCCCTGGCCGGGAAGGCGGGGGGGACGCCACCTGACCGGGGCGAATCAGCACGGTGTCCGCCTCGCGGCCGTCGGCGGAGAGACCCATGGCCGACACCACCCGCCCGACGATGTGCTTCGCGGCCCCCACCTGCGGCAGGTTGTCCTCAAGATACTCATACCAGATAATCGGCTTGTCGGCCGATTCATAGTCAACGTCCAGAACGTCCAGCCGTTGCGTGACAACGACGGCCGGCGGATCCAGGTCGACATGGCGTCCGAGATGCGGATCGTCCGCGTTGAGGGCCGGCACGTCCCAATCGCCCAGCCGGCTGGAACCGGCGTGAATCACCTTGCCGACCCGCATCAGGTGGAGAATGTCGCGCGTCGGCTTGCCGAGCCGGCCCGTTTCGTCGAGGTCCCGCTTGACCGCGTCAAGCCCGATCGCGATGTAGTTGTGGGCGGTCGTGGCGGCCATCGAATGCGCCCCGATCAGCAGGGGAACACGACCATAGGACAGAACGCCGCCGCCCGGACCGATCGGAACGGTGAACGGAGAGGCGCCACCGACCACGATCACGCGCTCCGGCGACCCGGCCTCGCCCAGGGCGTCGGATGCCTGCACGAGAAAGGCCTTGTCGCGCCGCGCGATCGGCTGGATGCCGGTGCTCAACAGATCGACGAAAACGATCGCGGCAATCAGCGCGACCCAGATTCGCCGGGCCGACGTGCCGATCAGCACCTGGACTCCCGCCGCCGCCAATAGGCACAGGAAGAAAAGGGTGAAGTAAATATCGCGCACATGGTTGCCGCGTAAAAAGAAGAACAGCACCAGAAGCGCCAGGAACAGCGGCATTTGACGCGGCACGCCGCGCGAGAAGGACCGAAAGGCGCCAACCAGGGCAAGCAGAACCAGGGACAGACCGAGATAGGCCGCGTTGACCGGACCCTCGCCGGCCTTGCCTGGATTCCAGACCAGCAGGTTGCGAACGTAATCCCAGTCGGGAAGCTGCATCCACACCAAATGCATGTTCTCGCCGGCGGCCATCATGACCCATCGGCTCTCCGCCAGAATCGGCGCGGCCGTGACGGCGAACACCGCGCCTCCGGCCAGGGCCGCGGTGATCAACGCGCGCCAGCCATCTCCCGGCCAGCCGAGCCGTTGCATGCGGAACAGGGCGAAAACGGCCATCACGAGGCCGATCATCAGGCCGTTTGTCGGGTGATTGACCGCCATGAGTCCGGTCACCAGGGCCAGCCAGGCCCAATCGGCCGAGAACACGCGCCGATGGTCGAGCAGGCGGTCGACCAGCCAGAGCGCGAGCGGCAGAAAAACCATCGAGAACGACTGCGGAAAGGTCCCCCTGTAATAGATCAGGTGAAGATGCGCCCAGGCGGCCGAATAGCCGATGGCGCCGATCGCCGCCGCCAGGGGGCTCAGACCAAGCCGGCGCGCGAAGCCGTACATGGCGGCGAACGACGCCAGTTGGGCGACGAACAGCACGGTCTTGGTCCCCAACGTGGGATCGTTCAGCGCCGCGCCGGTCAGCCCCGCGACCCAGAAGAACAGAGGCCCGGTGAAGACCAGGAACGGATTGCCGGCATAGTGATAATTGTCCCACCACAGGAAATCGCCCTGCCGCAGGGCATCGGCGAAATGGGCAATCCTGGCGATATGGGACGAGGAATCGCCACCGAGCAGCAGGCCGGGATGAAACAGGCTGTGCGCGAGGAAGATCGCCACCAGCCAGGACACCAGACGCAGGCCCAGGGTCTCATCGGACAGAATGGAAACCATCGCGCCATGGCGCCGCTCGACGAGCAGAAACGCGATCGCCGCCAGGAGCGCGACGCCCATCGCCGCGAAATCGGCCGCGCCCAGGGCGCCGGCCGCGGCGGTCAGGGCGCCGGTGGCACCGAGTCCCTGGCGCAGCGCCTCGATGGCCGGATACTTTGCATGGTCGAGGGTTGACAACGACAGGAAGGCGATCGCCGCCAGGACAACGGCGAACAGACCGGCTTGCGGAACACGAATCCGGAGCGAAGCCTCGGGTGGTGCCATTTGAGTCCCCCCTCCCGGAACGCGCGACGCGCCCCTTGCGTGATCAGGCCGAGTCCGCCTCCGGCGGCGCCGACAAGACATCCTGCACGAAATACAGTGGCCGGTTCTTGGTCTCGTTGAAAATGCGGCCCAGATACTCGCCGATAATGCCGAGCACGGTGAGCTGGACGCCGCCGAGGAAGGCGACCATCACCATCAGGGACGGGAAACCCGGCACCGGATCGCCGATCAACAGTGCCTTGGAAAAGATATACAGACCGAAAAAGAACGCGAAGACGGCGGTAAGGCCGCCAACATAGGTGGAAACCTTGAGGGGCGTGATGGTGAACGAGGTAATTCCCTCAAGTGAAAAATTCCAGAGGCGCCAGTAGTTCCATGTCGTTGATCCGGCGAAACGCCGGTCACGATGATAGTCGACCGCGATCTGACGGAACCCGATCAAGGCGAATAGCCCCTTCATGTAGCGGTGCTGCTCGCGGATCTGCCGCAGGGCATCGAGCGCTTTTCGGTCGAGCAGGCGGAAGTCGCCCACGTCGGCCGGCACCGTGACCTTGCCGCCGATTCGCCGCATGACGCGGTAGAAATTTCTGGCCGTCGTCTTCTTGAGCCAGGATTCCCCGTCCCGCGACAGCCGGCGCGCGTAGACCACCGAATAGCCCTCGCGCCATTTCTCGACCAGCGTCGCGATCAGTTCCGGGGGGTCCTGGAGATCGGCGTCGATGGGCACCGCGATATCGCCGCGCGCGTGATCAAGGCCGGCCGTCAAGGCGATCTCCTTGCCGTAGTTGCGGCTGAGGTCGATGATGACCGTTCTCGGATCGCTGGCCTGAATTTCCTTGAGCATGGGGAGGGTTCGATCGCGGCTGCCATCGTTCACGTAAACGATTTCGCCCGGCATGGACAAGGCATCGAGCACCGCCGCCGTCCGACGGTGAAATTCGGGCAGGACCTCCTGTTCGTTATAGACCGGCACGACAACGGAAATGAGCGAGTCCGATCCCGACATCAAAAAAACCTCACTCATTATCTAACGGTAATGTTGATTCGGTATCACAAAGGATGTACATGGTAAAGAGACAAAAAGTCGTCCTGTCGGATTTTCTTCATTTTTACGGTCGGCGTAATGAACGCGAATCCCTCCTGGAAGGAAATTTTTCGGTTTGCGATTGTAGGCGTTCTTAATACAAGCCTTGATTTGCTGGTTTTTTCTATTTTATTCTATTTGTCCGGTGCCTCTCTTTTGTTTTCCAATTCGGCCGCGTACGTTCTGGCCACGACGAACAGCTTCTTTATCAACAAGCACTGGACCTTTTCGGAAACACGACACCGTGGCCGCACCCATCGACAGTACACGGCCTATCTGGTTCTCGGAGTGGTCGGCCTGGGGCTGTCGAACGGCATTGTCTGGTCGCTCGCGCTGCTGATGCCGGAGATCGCGGCGAAGCTGCTGTCCGTCGGGGTTCTGTTCGTCTGGAACTTCGCGCTTTCCAAGTTGGTGGTGTTTTCGTTCGGGGATGCCGGGCGGACTCCGCCGGCCCCGGACGCCGGACCGGCCGACGCCAATTGGCCGTCCTCCGGCGCGGGGAAACGGATCGAGGGAGATTGAGGCATGGACGTCAAGGAAGAGGCCATCCTGGGGGAGCGAATCGGCGATCATTGGTACTACGCGGCGAAAGGGCGGGCGCTTTGCGATTTCCTGGGCGGTCACGCGGTGGACGAGGTTCTCGACGTGGGAGCCGGGTCGGGGGTCTTCACCCGGCGGCTGCTCGATGCCGGGTTGGCCCAGCGGGGGACCTGCGTCGATACCGCCTACGACTCCGACAGGATCGAGAATCACGGCGGGCATCAAATCCGCTTCCTGCGGGCAACGGACGAGGTGTCGCCGTCCCTGGTTCTGATGATGGACGTTTTGGAGCACGTGGACGACGACGTCGGTCTTCTGCGCGCCTGCACGGACCGGATGCCCGACGACGGCCGGGTGTTGATCACCGTTCCGGCCTTCCAGTTTCTGTGGTCCGGACATGACGTGTTTCTCGAACACCGGCGCCGCTACACGCTTCGGCAAATCGAGGCCGTGGTTGCCCAAGCCGGGTTGCGGGTCGTGAAGGCCCGATACTTCTTCGCGGCGCTGTTTCCGCTGGTGGCCGCCTTGCGGCTGCGTGATCGATGGCGCCTTCGGGCCGGCCAGGTCGAGGCGAAAAGCCAACTCAGGCCGGCCTCCGGTTTCGTCAACCGAACTCTCGTCGCGGTTCACGATCTGGAGCGCGCCAGCCTGTTTCGGGTCAATCGGCTGGCCGGCCTGACGGTGTTCTGCCTGGCCCGACGGGCCTGATGCGGATTCCGGATCAGTCCTGTTTCGGGGATCCCATTTGGGATTGCAGATAATTGTGCAGCCCGACCTTGTCGATAAGATGGAGTTGGGTTTCCAGGTGGTCGATGTGCTCCTCGGTTTCGTCGAGGATGCCGGACAGCAGATCGCGGGTGACGAAATCCCGGTGGTCCTCGGCCAGCTTGACACCGGCCACCAGCGTTTCGCGGGCGGCGAATTCCAGTTTGAGGTCGTTGGCCAACACCTCCGGCACCGTTTCGCCGATCATCAGGTGTCCCAGGTCCTGCAGATTGGGCAGGCCCTCAAGGAACAGAATGCGCTCGATCAGCCGGTCGGCGTGCTGCATCTCCTCGATCGATTCCCGGTACTCGTGGTCGCCGAGAGCGAGAAACCCCCAGTCCTTGAGCATGCGGGCATGCAGGAAATACTGATTGATCGCGGTGAGTTCGTTTTTCAGCACCGCGTTCAGATGCTTGAGGATGTCGCTTGCGCCCTTCACGGCGGTATCTCCGGACGTCGTTAAAACGATGCGGACATCTTCCGGGAACCCGGGCGGCCAAACCACGCAAATGGCTCGGCGGCGCGTTGAGTAACCCATAAAAAAATACGGGAATTGCGTCAGCCGTTGGGGGCCGAACTCCGAAGCAGCGCGATCAGGACATCCCTCCAATCGAGCCCCTTCAGCGAGACCTTGTGGGCGCGCGAGATTTCCGGGCAGGGGGGATTCACGGCTGGCTCCGTCGCGCGGACAGCGAGCGCAGGGGCTCCCGCTTCATGGCATAGCAAATGCGGTCAATGGCATTCTGGGCGGTCTTGTAGCTGACCCCGAGCTCGCGCCGAAGGTCGGCGACGCCGGCCCCGTCCGGATCCTCGCAGAGCAGGCGCACCGCGCGGACCCAGTCGGCCAGCGGCAGCTTGGACCCTTCGAGGATGGTGCCCTTGGTGACGCTGAATTGCCTGCGGCAGGCGCGGCACTTATACCGCCGTCGACGGATCGCCGCGATGTCCAGCTTGTAGACCCGGGTACCGCCGCAACAGGGGCACACCACGCCGTCCGGCCAGCGCAACTCGGCCAGCAGGTTTTCCGCGTCGTCGTCGGTCATGTCCGTCGGCGCCGGTCGATCCCGCCAAGCGGTTTCCGGAACCGGCGCGGCCTCACGCGGCAACATCACGGCCCTCTTCGGCGGCCTCGCATCCGGCCGTTTCGAAAGCAATATGACAGAGCCGGCCTTCGGGTCCGTCGCCGCCGGGCACGTCACATCGGGTGACCGCCCCATGGACGGCCCGCACGCATTTGCCGCATTGGGGCTTGACCCCATAATGCCGATAGACCCGGACGGCGGTGGTGGCGCCGGCGGCCTGGGCCCGTTGAACCGCCGCCTCGTTCAGACCGTGGCAGAGACACAAGTACATGAAGCGTCCTTCCCATCCTTGTTGCCGTCGCCATCGCCCGAGGCGCCCGCCGTCCCGGCGCCACCCGATGCCGAGGCGATCCGATCGGCGAACACCCGAAGAACCCGCAGGGTGGTCGCCGTCTTGAGGCTGCGCCAAATGAACACCGCGTGCGATCTCCGTTCGAGTATCCGGCGGGACGCCGCGCGCACGGGTTACCCCATGATCAGACGCCGCGACCGCATGAATAAAATGCGAATGATTATCACATGCGCTTTTGTAGCCCACGTTCCATGTCGGGTCAATCGTTTTTTTGTTACGAGGATGGTCGTCCCCTGGATCGGCGCATCCGGGGTCTTGTCGCCGGGACGCGCGCGGGCGCGATACCGCCCCGGCGTGGAACGACCCGAGGGGTGGATTCGGACGCCCGGCGGACTTGAACGAATCCCGAATGGGCGATTCGGACTCCGTGTTACAGGGAGAAGTGGGAACGGATAAAGGCGTCGGCGTCGGCCTCGCCCCAGCCCCTGCCGATCAAATCGTCTCGGATGGCGGCAATGTCGACGTTGGGCCAGGTATGACAGCCTTCCTGGGTATGGCGGTCGGCGTCGACGATCCGAAAATCGTACGGCCGGTCATCGCCGCGGAACACGTCGTAGAGCAGCACCTGATCGATCTGATTGTTGGGCAGAAACGTCAATATGCGGGGCTTCAGCGCGAACAGCGAGTCCGGTCCCCGGACATAGTCGGCGGCCGCGACGATCAATTCGTCGCCGACCTGGCAGGTGCGGGCGGCGGCCCCATTCAGGATACAGCAGCGCGATCCCGGCTCGCCATAAATGATATAGGTCGAAATGCGGGCGCCCGAGTTCTTGTTCCAGATCTCCACGAACTCCATCGGATAAAGCCCGGCCGCCGCGCAGTGCTCCGGATCGAGGGAAATCGATCCGTGATAGTTGAGATCTGCACTTGTCACCCGAATACCGTGCAGCTTGGCGCGGATGACCTTGATCATGACGCGCCACGACGCGGGCGGCGGCGCTTCGTGGACCCTTTTCGTTTATTTTCGCGCGGCGTCAACGAACATGCCTTCATGCGGCGGCCAACGCACCGGCCACCGGTTGCGAATGGATTCGCGAACTCGGCCCGGATCATAACCAAGCCGGCCGCATCGCGAAACCAAGAACTTTACGCGAACAAAAGCCGTCGGAAAGGGTGTGATTTCAGTCAAAGGCAACACCAACGCGGCTATTTGCCGCAGACCCGGGATGCACTCGTAATACTATGGGGTGATGCGAGTTCTTTTCATTCTTGCTTTCCGGGCTGTCTAAAAAATTTGCCGAACAGGTGGCCGAAGTGTCGGCATTCTTTACGTTTTCGTGGCCATCCAACCATCAACCTCCATCAAGCGCATTGTTATTAAAAAATTTTCCGCGTTTGGCGTGGTTATTGCAAGGTATATAATGAACGAACCATAAGGAGTCCGATTTTGCAAAGAAACCTGGTTGACAATCCTTCCAGGCGCGGCAAACAACAAGGAATGACCAAGACCGAGAATGCTTGCAAAACCGTTGACTTTAAACGTTTTTATTGCAGCATGTAACTCGAGTCCGAGTGCTCTTGAAAGAAAGGAACAGGTATGGACCCGAATCAGAAGCCGGAGAAACGGTGGTCCGAACGCGTCGCGATAGGAACGGTCGCGGCACTGTCCGTTGTTGGTTGGCTGTCCATCAGCTTGGCGGTTTCTTTCGTGTTTCCAGGCAATGGCGCGACCAACCAGATGGCCGACGAGGAGTTGGACCTCGAACAGCTCGGCAATTTCGCGACGGCGGCCGGCGGCAACGACTGCGAGGATAGGCTCGGTGCCGAGGCGGCCTCCGACGGGCTGGTGCGTGATCCGGCCTGCGAAGACCCCCTGGACGCGTCGGCGACCGAATAGCACCGCCATGAACCACGCGGTCGACGAAGGAATCGGGAAATGGTGATTTTCCCGACATTCCTTCGTGGCGATTTGACGCCGGAGGATGCGCGCGGCGGGCTTTGCGCGCCCCGGGATTCGCGTTCGATGCCTCGCCGGGGCACCGGGCCGAGCATCAAACGTGAATCGTTCCCGTTCCATCGCTTCGCGCATCCCTAAATTTTTCATTTTAGAAATTTAGGGATGCCTCTCGCGGGCGCGCGGATCGTGCGCGTTCGCGGCGCCCATCGGTCCGACCGCCAACGGTTCGATTGCCCCGGACATGGCCCTTGCGCGGGGCGTGTTTCCGCGACGATACTGAAGGCAGGCGGCCCGGAGACGCGCGCGCGATGACCGCCTCCGCCGAGGACGGTTCCGGGGCGCTTGCGGAACACCGAACCAGATGGTGTTTGGTGAAGACGCCTTGCCATGGGGGGCTTGAGGACAGAGCGGACATGCGTCTTCCACCACATCTTCAGGCATGCTCTCCGGGAATCCCGGGATTCCGCCCGATCTCGCGCCGAGCGGCGATTGGCCCGACCCTCTGGACCGTCTCAGGTCAAGACGGCGTCGCGCGGACCCCACGCCGACTTGCCGCTCGGCCGTCGTGGCGCCTCGCAAGTCCGTTCGGTGAACGGCCGATATCAGGGCGCTCCGGGAGATGAGGGACCTAATCGTCGCCGCTCTTGTCCTCGGGGCGGTCCCGGTTATTTTGTATCGTCCATTTGTCGGCGTTTTGATGTGGGCCCTGGTTTCCTACATGAACCCCCACCGCCTGGCTTATGGATTTATGAGCGACTTTCCGATCGCCATGATCATCGCCTTGGCGACCCTGCTGGCCTGGGCCATCTCCAAGGAGTCCAAGAAGCCGCCCAATCACCCGCTCGTTTATATCTTGATGTTATTCACGTTCTGGGTCTCCGTCACGACCGTTTTCGGGTTTTCGGAAACCGCGACCTACGCCTACCAGAAGTGGGTCGCGGTCATGAAGATCATGCTGATGACCTACGTGGCCATGACCATGCTGACAACCCGCGAGCGGCTGCATGCCATGGTCTGGGTGATCGTCATCTCGCTGGGCTATTACGGGCTGAAGGGCGGGCTGTTCACCGCCCTGGGCGGCGGCGGCGGACGGGTCTACGGTCCGCCGGATTCCGTTATCGCGGACAACAACCACTTGGCCGTCGCCCTCATCATGCTGGTACCGCTTATTCGGTACCTGCAAGTCCAGTCCCAGAACAAGTGGGTGCGAATGGCGCTGATCGGGCTGCTGGCCGCGACCGGGCTCTCGATCATCGGATCGTTCTCCCGGGGCGCGTTCCTGGCCGGTTCGATCATGATGCTCTACTTCTTCATCAAGTCCCGGCACAAGGTGATGATCGGACTGGCCGGCGTTGCGATCGTCGCCACCGCCCTGAGCATCATGCCGCAGCATTACTTCGATCGCATGCAAACGATCAAGGCCTACGACGAGGACGCGTCCGCCTCCGGCCGGCTTGATGCCTGGACCTATGCGTACCGGGTCGCCAACAATCATCTCCTTGGTGGCGGCTTCAAGTCCAACCGGAATCACGATTATTTCCTCCAACTGGTTCCCGAGGCCCCGGATTCGCGCGCCTTCCACAGCATCTACTTCGAGGTTCTCGGCGATCATGGCTGGATCGGCCTCGCCTTGTTCCTGGTGATCGGATTCATGTCTCTGACGTCGGCGAACGTCCTCAGGCGCTCGCTCGTCCATCGGCCGGACCTGGTCTGGGCGTATGATTTGGCGTCCATGTGCCAAGTCAGCCTGATCGGATTCGCGGCTGGCGGCGCGTTCCTGAACCTGGCGTTTTTCGACCTGTTCTATAATATTATAGCGCTGATTGTATGCCTTCAATTTTACTGCGCGAAGGTGCTCCTTGACGGTGCGGCTCCGGCACGCGGCGGACGACGGCACGCGCCGGCCGTCGGGCGGCGGGTTGAAAAGCGATAGCGTCGATGGGATAATCCCGCCGTTTGCGCCGAGCAAACCAATACCGGGAGGCATCACGTGCTGATGGGTCGCGTTGTTGCGCCGAAACTCCGCCGCATCGGGGTGGTGGTGGCGGGTTTGTCGATCACCATGGCGCTGCCGGCCCATGCCGTGGTCATCGGGACCCCGGTCTATAACGAGGAGACGGGTTCGTACTTCGCGCTGGGAAAACTGCCCCGTGGCCAGGGCCAACACAATTGGGCGGCGATAATTCGCAGTATACAGCCCAAACATTATAATGGACGACGTGGCCGACTGGCGGTCTTGAAGTCAAAGTCCGTTCAAAATTTTATTCTTGATAACTTCGATCTCCCGCTCCAGACATGGATTGGCCTCAGGTATTGGTGTAAATACTCGAAACTCCAATGGGTCGATGGAACCGTATTGAAAAACAAGGATTTCCAACCCTGGAACCGACCGTGGTACCGTAGCAAAAAAGTAACATGCAGCACTCAGAACATTGAGTACATGCCGGTTTATTTACTTCGCTCCAGCAAAACACGCGTTAATTGGCAGGCTTCGGGCCCAAAAAAAGGATTCTATTTCTATCTTGTTGAGTACCCAGATCAAGTCAAGCCCGAACCCGCCGGGGACACGCCATCCACCGAATAGGCCCCAACAAATTTGGGTTCACAATATCGGCCTATCCTCAAATCGGGATGAGGAAAAACTTGCTTCATCGGCTCACGGATCGCCAGGCCCATAAGCGATTGACGTTTCCACAAGGGAACGCGTTGCCCGCCGCCATGGTTTCGCGGTTTCTTGTTGGTTTTTTTCTGATTATTGCCCTTTCGGTTTTCCAGAAGACGCCCCTGGCGGAGGACACCCGCGCCTTGCCGCCGTCGCCGACCTGGCATTCGGAGCCGGGCTCGTTGGCTAGTGGTTCGATGCCAACGGATGAGTCCCATCCGTTGGCTGAATCGAACCGCCAGATCAATAGCTTAGTGGATCGACCGATCCAAAGCTTGGGTACCAAGCGTTGGATCCGATCCACTAGCCAACCTGAGGCGACCATTGAAGCCGGTGGGCGGCGCGACCCCACGTTCGGTTTGCCGCCGTCCACCGTCTGGTCGGCGGACAACCGCCGGCCCGGTCTCCAGAAGGCCACGGCATCGACCGGATCGGCGTCCGCCGAGCCCCGTGCCCCCGTTTGCGGCGATCAGTTGATCGCCGCCTGGCAGGAAAAGCAGACACGGGCCGGTGACGAAAGCCCGAGCGACCTGCCGCCTTTCCTAGACATCGGGGACAGGGTGCTGTGGGGTAGCGTCGCCCGGGGACGCGGTGGCGAGATCTTGGCGTTCGGCGGACAGGACCAGGACTCCGACGATGGGCGCCCCTATACCTGCCTGAAACGAAACGGTGTCTGGCGCTCGCTCCGGGAGGATCTTGACGGCCGCGATCCGGCCAGCGGCCCTCGGAAGACCATCCTGGGTCTGGTCAAGGCGAGCCAAGGGCTTGCCGCCCGCTATCGGCATGCCTACCTCCAGGACATCGGCGCGCGCGAATGCGCCGCGCTCCGGGAGCGGACCGCCGTGCTAACCCGCGATGCCGAAACCCTGGCCGGCCGATTATCCGAGTTTTCCGTGCCCGGCGACGCCTACTGGAACCGGCAGGGCGCGGTGGCCCTGGAACGTTTCCGCGACGGCCTTCGCGCCATTGACAAGATCGGATGTCCGTCCCCCCGTGCGGTGGCCCGCCTGCGGACCGCGCGGATCGCTTGGGAGCGGGCCTCCGATGCCCTCGCCACCGAACCCCCGGCGCGCGCGCTCGGGAGCCTGACCTTCGAGCCGCAAAGCGGTCTTTACGTGCTGTTCGGCGGCGACCACTTCGGCTACCTGATGAACGACACCTGGGTGTTCGATCCGACCGAATCGGTCTGGCGGAACCGGCACCCCGGACCGGCGCCGTCGCCACGCGCCAATGCGCGGATCGAGCCCGCCGAACCGGGCCGCGTCCGTGTGTCCGGAGGATACGTCTACACCTCCGCCGTCGGATACATGAGCAAGCAGTACGCGGCCCTCGACGAGTCCTGGATCTACGACGTTCGCCGGGATACCTGGATCGGCTCCGGCGCCGCGTCCGGCGCGCCGGCCGACCAGCGGACCTATCGTCGCGGCCCCTTCGATCCGGCCTTTTTCCTCGACGCGCCGCCGCCGTCGCGGAGCACCGTCGCGGACAAGCTGGACGATCTGCCGGCCAACACCTGGGTGGACATGGATCCTCCCCGCCGTCCCAGGCTTAACCGCGACTGGGGAATCATCGTGATCGATCCCCGGCGAGATCTCCTCCTGCGCTGGTCGGGGGGGCACTCGGCACACGGCGGAACCGACGTGTTGCACTATCATCTGTCGACCAACCGCTGGGAGCTTCCGATCGCCGTCGAGTTCCCTCTCGGGCAGCTCTACGCGAACACGTCCTACCCGGAGGGCGTCAACTTCAACGGACGCCCCTGGATGACCGCGCACAGCTACCAGACCTACGGACTGGACCCCGGATCGGGGATGATGGTGTTCACCGGCCGGCAACGCCTGTTTCACGTCTATGATCCCGATCTCGGCGACTGGGTCGGCCGCGGCCCCAAGCCCCCCGGAATGATCTATCGGGGGTCGCACTACAACCTCATGCTGACGCGCGCCGGAGATGCCCTCTACTGCTGGACGGGCCCCCCCAGAAGCTCTCACGGAGAGCTGTTTCGCTATCTTCCGGAAAACCTCGCATGGACCCGGGTTCCGCTGAGCGGCACGCCGATTCCGGCATCCGTGGTCGACAACGCGACCTTGTCCTACGATAGCAAGCGACAACGGTTGCTGCTGTTCCGCAGGCCCTACTACGGAAAAGGCAATTATTACGACGGAGAAATCCACGCCGTCGATCTGGCGACACGCACGAACCGGCCGTTGAACCCACGATACAGGAACGCCGCCGCCGCGATTCCCTATATTGGCCGGGTGGCCTTCGACTCCCGGCAGGATCTGTTCGTTTTCGGATCGACCCTGCCCCCGGACGAGAATGGCATCCGCCGGACACCGGCCTACGACCCCCAGGCCAATCGATGGGTCTCGTTGCGCCTGATGGGGGAAAACCTGATCGGCAAGAAAGGCGGCGACCCCTCCGTCGGGCTCGTTTACGATGCCCGGCGCGGCCTCTTCTGGACGGTCGACGCCAACAGCCGGGTTCGCGTGCTGCGCCTCGACCGGACAACGGCGGACGAAAGACCGCTCGCGGCGCCGTAGGCGGCCTCGGCGGACCGCGCGGGAACCCTCTTTGTCGCGGCTCGCCAGTCTGGTAAGAATGGAACGCCTTCGGCAGGCGCGGCGGGATCGTCCGGAGATTTCTAAAGAGCCATGCAGTTTCAGATTTCCGATCTGATCGCCGATGCGGCGGGACGCGCGCCGGAGGCGATTGCCCTCAAATTCGGCTCGCGGGCGCTGCCCTACGAGGCGCTTGCGGCGGCGGTGGACGATGCCGCCGGGGGGTTCCTGGAGCACGGCCTGGCACGCCACGAACGCGTTGCCGTCTATCTGGACAAGCGGGTGGAAACCGTCGCCGCCCTGTTCGGCGCCTCCAGGGCCGGCGGCGTGTTCGTGCCGGTCAATCCGGTCCTCAAGGCGCCACAGGTCGCGCATATCCTGAAGGACTGCGGGGTGCGCGTCCTGGTGACCTCGTCCGCCCGGCTGCACGGCCTGGCCGAGGTGGTGCCGCAATGTCACGAATTGCGCGCTGTGGTGCTCGTCGACCGGCCGGGCGGCGATGCGGCGCCGCCGGCTCCGGAATCGGTGACGGTCCTCGACTGGGCCGCGTTCGTGGCCGAGGGACGGGCATCCGGGCGCTCGGCGCACCGGGCCGTGGATACCGACATGGCGGCGATCCTCTACACCTCGGGCTCCACCGGCCTGCCCAAGGGCGTGGTTCTGTCGCACCGCAACATGCTGGCCGGGGCGCACAGCGTCGCCACCTACCTGGAGAACCGGCCGGACGATCGGATCCTGTCGGTCCTGCCGCTCAGCTT
This sequence comes from Magnetospira sp., assembly GCA_028282245.1. Lineage (GTDB taxonomy): Bacteria > Pseudomonadota > Alphaproteobacteria > Rhodospirillales > Magnetospiraceae > JANQGL01. The sequence continues at coordinate 23,099 of JANQIL010000023.1, read as the reverse complement.
CGACGCCGGGTTCAGCCAGCTGACCACCGCGTTCGCGGTGGGGGCGCGGGTGGTGCTGATGAACTATCTGCTGGCCAAGGACGTGGCGACCGTGGCCGAACAGGAGGGCATCACCGGCATCACCGGCATTCCGCCCCTGTGGATTCCGTTGTCCCAGCTCGACTGGACGCCGCCCGCCCGCGACTCGCTACGCTATTTCGCCAACACCGGCGGCGCCATGCCGCGCGCCACCCTGGATCGATTGCGCGCCCTGTTCCCGCGCGCCCGCCCCTATCTGATGTACGGCCTGACGGAGGCGTTCCGCTCCACGTTCCTGCCGCCGGAAGAGGTCGACCGGCGGCCCGACTCCATCGGCATGGCGGTCCCCAACGCGGAGGTGATGGTGGTCCGCCCCGACGGCACCGAGTGCGCGCCCGGCGAGCCGGGCGAGTTGGTCCATCGGGGCGCTTTCGTGGCCATGGGTTATTGGAACGACCCGGAACGCACCGCGCAACGCTTCCGACCCGCGCCGGCCGGCGAGGCGGCGATCCCGTTGCGCGAGATGGCGGTATGGTCCGGCGACACGGTGCGGCGCGACGACGAGGGGTTCCTCTATTTCGTCGGCCGCCGCGACGAGATGATCAAGACCTCCGGCTACCGGGTCAGCCCCACGGAACTGGAGGAAGTGCTGTATGCCAGCGGCACGGTCGGCGAGGTGGTGGCGCTCGGCATCCCGCACCCGGTACTGGGCCACGGCGTCCTGGTGCTGGCGACGCCGCCGCGCGACGGCGGAACCGACCCGAACACCGTTCTGGCGGCCTGCCGGGCCAATCTGCCGGCGTTCATGGTGCCGCACCGGGTGATGTTCGTGGACGCCCTGCCGCGCAACGCCAACGGCAAGTTCGACCGCAAGGCGCTGTCGGAGGCGCACCGGGACCTGTTTCAGGACCCGCGACCGGAGGCGACCTCGTGAAGGGCGCCCGCCGGCACGACCACTCGGCGCGCGGCTTCGCGGTCGTTGACGGCTGCCTGGCGATCGGCGGGGTGCCCCTGCCGCGTCTGGCGGCGCGGGTCGGCGGCACGCCGTTCTATGCCTATGACCGCCACCTCATCACGGAACGGGTCGACCTGCTGCGCCACCACCTGCCGCCGACCGTTCATTTATCCTACGCCGTCAAGGCCAACCCCATGCCGGCGGTGGTCCAGCATCTGGCCGGACTGGTCGACGGGTTCGATCTTGCCTCGGCGGGCGAGATGAAGACCGCCCTCGACAGCGGCATGCCGGCCGACCGCATCAGCTTCGCCGGGCCCGGCAAGACCGAACAGGAACTGTCCCAAGCGATCGCCGCCGGGGTTGCTCTGAACCTGGAATCGGCGGCCGAGCTGGAGACGGCGGCACGCATCGGCGACTCCCTGGGACTGCGGCCGCGCGCCGCGGTACGGGTCAACCCGGATTTCGAGTTGAAGGGATCGGGCATGCGCATGGGCGGCGGCGCCAAGCCATTTGGAGTCGACGTGGAACGGGTTCCCGACCTGCTGCGCCGAATGGCCGAACTGGACGTCGCCTTCGAGGGATTTCACATCTTCGGCGGATCCCAGAATCTGCTCGCCGAGCAGGTTCGCGAGGCGCAGCGCCATACCGTGGACCTGGCGTTCAGGCTGGCCGAACGGGCGCCCGGTCCGGTGCGCGGCCTCAACATTGGCGGCGGCTTCGGAATTCCCTATTTCCCGGGCGACGCGCCGCTCGACCTGGCGGCGGTCGGCGAGGGTCTGGCCGGGCTCGCGGCGGAAGTGTCGGCGCGCCTGCCGGAGGCGCGGCTGATCGTCGAGCTCGGGCGCTATGTCGTCGGCGAGGCCGGGGTCTACGTGTGCCGGGTGATCGACCGCAAGGTGTCGCGCAACCAGACGTTCCTGGTCACCGACGGCGGCCTGCACCATCACCTGGCGGTCTCGGGCAACTTCGGGCAGGTGGTGCGCCGCAACTACCCGGTCGCCATCGGAAACCGCATGGCGGCGCCGGCCGACGACACGGTCTCGGTGGTGGGGTGCCTCTGCACGCCGCTCGATATCCTGGCCGACGCGGTGACGGTGCCGCGGGCCGAGCCCGGCGACCTGATCGTCGTCTTCCAGTCGGGCGCCTACGGCCTGACCGCCAGCCCGACCGCGTTCCTGGGCCACAAGGCGCCGGACGAGGTTCTGGTGTGACATGGAATCCGAGTTCCCGCACCCCATCTTGCCCAGGCGGGGCGCATCCGAGACGGCAGTGTCAGTTTTCTTGTCACCGCCCCGCCCCGGGGGGAGCCCGCGCAAAACATTGGTTTTAAATGGCGATTTTCAATTTCCGAGAGCGCCGAGCCAAACCGCCGAAAAATCGCCGATTTGGCCGGGTGGAAGTGTCGGAATTTTTTTCAGTTATCCGTTCGAAGCATGATCTGGAATATGCATCATATTGAAATAAAAAGCTTTTTATGACTTGGCATGGTCGATGCAATAAGGTGTTCATGGCGAAAGCCTGCACTCGAAATTCCGGCTACCACCTCCTTGAACACGGACGCCGGCGAACGTTTAAAACGTCGATTTGGAGCTTGACGATGAAAACGATGAAGAAAACCCTGATGGCCACCGTCGCCGGTGTGTTTGCGCTGGGCATGGCCACCGCCGACGCCAAGGCCGATGCGGTCGGTTATGCCGGCCTGCTGATCACCGACGCGATTTTCAAGAACACCACCACCGGTGTTCAGCTTGACGCCTCCGACTTCAGTTCCCTGGACCTGGGCACGACCGTCAAGGCGCAGGCCGATCTGAACGGAACCGGCCTGACCGATTCGACCCTCGACCCGACCATCCTTGGGGCCGACGTGGACATGCAGTGCGTGGGCGACTGCGGTGGCATCTCCGAGAACTTCCTGGCCCGCACCAAGAGCGACACCAAATTGTCGCGCGGCGATTCCCAGGTTCTGGGCGGCCTGATCACCGACACCGGCGGTATCCTGGGCACCGGTCCCATCGCGTCGAACAGCGTCTCCTCGCTGACCGTCGCCGAGACGGTGGTCACGCCGACCGCCAGCGGCAGCTCCCTGGGCGAGACCCAGAACCAGTCCGAGGTGAAATTCACCCTGGCCAACGACGGTATCGACGTTACCTTCGAATTCACGGCCCGCCAGATCATCGAGGCCAGCCTCGACGGCAACCTGACCGGCGAAGAGGGTTACGGCGCCACCAGCTTCAGCGCGGTCCTGTCCTACCAGGATCCGATCACCGGCGCGCAAGTCGAAGTGCTGTCCTTTACCCCGAACGGCGTGGTCGAGGGCGACGAGCTGGCCGATGACTTCAACCTGAACACCTCGCGCTGGGCCAACGACGTTGGCGAGAACTTCGGCTTCGACCGCACCGGTACCTTCGCGATCACGGCCGAGGATCTGCGGTCCGACCTGACCTACACCCTGTCGATCCAGCAGTTCTCGTCCGCCCGGGCGTCCGCCGTTCCGGAGCCGGCGACCCTGGCGACCCTGGGTGCTGGCCTGATCGGCCTGGGCGCCATCCGGCGTCGCATGAAGAAGGCCGCCTAATCACCGCTTGCAACCTCGCGGTACCGAACACGAGAGAGGCCGGGAACGATGGTGTTCCCGGCCTTTTTCGTTGCAAGATCGAAAACGGCGATTGACCCACGCCACGGACCACGCTCCAGGCAAATGACACCCGAGGTCAAATCCGGATCGGTCATTCGGAGTCCGCATACTCCGCCGGCGCATTGGTCCGGTTGCCGGCCAACGGCAGGCTGAACGTGAAGGTACTGCCCTGGCCGGGGCTCGAATCGACCCAAATCCGGCCGCCATGATGCGCGACCACCTTCTGGCAGATGGCCAGCCCGATTCCGGTGCCGCCACCATAGGCCTCGCGCGGGTGAAGACGCTGAAACATCCGGAAGATGCGATCGCGGAACCGATGTTCGAGCCCGATCCCGTTGTCGGCGACGCCGAAGACCGCCTCGTCGCGGTCGATTCGGCCGCCGATCTCGATACGCGGCGGCCGGTTCGGGTGGCGGTATTTCAGGGCATTGCCGATTAGGTTTTCGAGCAACCGCTCGATCTCGCTTTCGACCGCGAAGGCCTCCGGCAACGGATCGACCAGGGATATCGCGGCATCGGTTTCCTCGATCGCCGGCCGCAGGCGCGCGATGATCCGCTCGCACAGCGCCCGCATGTCGATGCGCGTCCGGCGCTGATCGATCCTTCCGATCCGCGAGAACCTCAGGATATCCTGAATCAGGCGGTCCATGTGTTCGGCGCCGTTCATCGCGAACGCGAAGTATTCCCGGGTAACGTCGTCGAACGTGGCACCGTTGCGGCGCTCGATCAGGCCCAGGTAGCTGCCGATCATGCGCAACGGTTCGCGCAGGTCGTGCGACGTGACATGGGCGAATTCCTCCAATTCTGCATTGGTTTTGCGCAGTTCGTTCTCGCGCTGCTTGAAGCGTGAGATGTCGGAAAAAATGGCCACGTAGGAAGACACCTCGCCATCCGCGTCACGAACCGCGTTGATGGTGATGTACGCCGGGTAGACGGACCCGTCGCGGCGGCGGTTCCATATCTCGCCCTGCCAGACCCCTTCGGAGAGAAGGGCCGCCCACATCGTTTCGAAGAGTGCCTTGTCCTGGCGATCGGATCCCAGAATCCTGGGGGTTTGGCCGATCACCTTCGCCGGCGCGTAGCCGGTAATGCGCGTGAACGCCGGATTGACGTAAATGATGTGCTCGTCGCGATCGGTGATCACCACCGCCTCGCTGCTTTCCTCGATCACGCTACTCAAAAGGCGCAGCTTCTGTTCCGTCTTGCGCCGCTCGGTGATGTCGCCGCCCGAGCTCAGCAGCCCGACGATGCGACCGTCCTCATCCCGCACCACGGTGTTGTGCCATGAAATCCAGCGCCGCTCGCCGGAACAGGTGACGACCTGATTCTCATGGTGCGCCGCCGCCTCCATGTCGCCGGTCCAGATCCTGTCGGCCACCGACCGGACCTCGTCCCTGTTTTCCGGCGGCAGGAAGGTGTCGAACCAGTCCTTGCCCAGGATGTCCGTCGCGCCGGCCCCCAGAACCTCGCACCCCCGGCGGTTGATCAACGTCACCTTGCCGCTGGTGTTCAGGGCCACGAGCATGACGCCCGCGACGTCGAGGTAGCTTTCGGCGCGCCGTTTTTCCCGCAGGGCGGTCTCCTCGGCACGCACCCGCTCGGAGATGTCGATGATCATCGCCAGGGAGCGATCGGGGCGACCGTCGGCATCGAATTGAAGGACCGCGGACATCAACCCGTCGAACACCGATTCGTCCTTGCGGACAAATCGGTAATGGATGTTCCGCATGAACCCCTTCGCGAAAAACCTTGGTATGTACTCGGAAATTGCCTTGTGTCGCGAGTCCTCGTCGAGGAAGTCGCTGGATCGCCGGCCAATCACCTCGCCGCGCTCGTATCCCATGCAACGCAGCCATTCGTCGCTGACCTCGATCAGCCGGCCCCGCGAATCGATCGAATGCAGCATCACCGGCGTGTGGTGAAACATGTTTCTGTAATATGCCTCGGCCGTCTTGAGAGCGGCGGTTGCCTTCTTGTGAAGGTACAGCTCGGCGATCAGGTCCGCCGCCAGGTGCAGGTTCTGTTTTGCCGCCGCAATGACTGCCTCCGATCGCGGTTCGTGTTCGGCGGCGGCGGCTCGCAGGCTGGCGGCGGAAATGTGGTATCGGTCGGCGATCGCGGCGATCGCCGACCGATCCGAGGGACACGCGCCGTATCCGAGGCCGATGCCGCCGACGGTGACGCCCTCGGCGATGATCGGCACGCCGTAGACGCCGATACCGCCCCGGCAGGCCGGAAGGTCGAACGGCCGGCCGGTGTCGATGGCGGTCCTGGAGGCCTCCCGGCAGGACTCGTGGCACAGCCAGCAACCGCTGGACAGGGCATCGCGGTCGGACATCGGGCCGCACAGCCGGCGCGACGCCCCGGCGAGCATCCGGCAGTAGGACGACGAGATCACATTCGCCGCGTAATCTCCGTTGGTCTCGCAAACCGTCACTGCGGTGCCGACAAGGTCGGACAAGGATTCCGCGATCGAGAACAGCCGTTCCCTGCCAATCGATTCCAGGAGAACACGCGAGGTGTTGAAGTCGGTCAGATCGCCGCAAGCCGGGACCGGGTCATTGTAAGACATTTACCGATTCGTCCGAATCTGAATCAAAAGCACGCGAGAAGTGTAAAGATGGCGACGGCATTATAGTCGAGCGTACGGGATCCGCAATGTATCGGGGGCGACCAATCCCGGGCCCGCGAATCGGCCCTGGCGCCGACCGGCCGACTCACCCGTTTCGTCATCCAAGATGTCCCGAACACGGCGGGCGCCCATGCGACCCGCGTCGAGTCCCTTAAGAATGCGTGCCCTTTTCATTTTCTCACTCATCACGCGGTTTACAAAATACTTTCCCCGATGGAAAAACGCCTCCATGGCGACCGGGAGCCGCCGGAGCCGCTCGTGGCGTCGCCGAACGGACCGGGACAGCCTGTCAAAGACGCAATCAATGCATGGCTTTTAACCGGCCCGGCAATTGCTGTAGGATGCGCTCGGACTCTGCGCTGCGGGCCCGTGGCGCGCATGTCTCCAACGTAAATCAAGAAACGAGGCCAATATGACCATACCCGCCCCGCTGATGGCCGGAAAGAAGGGCTTGGTGATGGGCGTCGCCAACGAACGTTCGATCGCCTGGGCGATCGCCAAGGCCGTCCACGCGCACGGCGCCGACCTGGCGTTCACCTACCAGGGCGACGCCCTGCGCAAGAGGGTCGAGCCGCTCGCCGGACGACTCAACTCGGACTTTCTTTTGTCCTGCGACGTCGCCGACGACGCACAACTTGACGCCGTGTTCGCGCGGATCGAGGACGCCTGGGGCGAGATCGACTTCGTCGTTCATGCGATCGCCTACTCGGACAAGGAGGAACTGAAGGGTCTTTACCTGGACACCTCGCGGGAGAACTTCCGGCGCACCCTCGACATTTCCTGCTACTCGTTCACCGCGATCTGCCAGCGCGCGGCGCGCCTGATGGGCGACGGCGGCTCGCTGCTCACCCTCAGCTACTATGGCGCCGAGCAGGTGATGCCGCACTACAACGTGATGGGGGTCGCCAAGGCGGCGCTGGAGGCCAGCACCCGCTATCTGGCCGAGGATCTGGGCAAGCGGGGGATTCGCGTCAACGCCATGTCGGCCGGGCCGATGAAGACACTCGCCGCGTCGGGAATCGGCGATTTCCGATTCATCCTGCGCTGGAACGAACTCAACGCGCCGCTGCGCCGCAACGTTACACAGGATGACGTCGGCAACGCCGGTCTTTATCTCTTGAGCGACCTGTCGTCCGGGGTGAGCGGCGAGGTCCACCACGTGGATTCCGGGTATCACGCGGTAGGCATGGTGGCGGTCGACAAGGCCCACCAAACCGCCGAATTGCTGTCCGGTTTCAAGTCCCAGGACGAGGCCTAGGAAACGCATGTCCGGCAACACGTTCGGACATCTGTTCCGATTCACCACGTTCGGGGAAAGCCACGGCCCGGCCATCGGCCTGGTGGTCGACGGGGTGCCTCCGGGGCTCGACCTGGCCGAACCGGACATCCAGCACTGGCTCGACCGGCGGCGCCCCGGCACCTCGCGCTTCGTGACCCAGCGGCGCGAGCCGGACAGCGTGGAAATTCTGTCCGGGGTGTTCGAGGGACGGACCACCGGCACGCCCATCGGGCTTCTGATCCGCAACGAGGATCAGCGATCGCGGGACTACGGCGACATCGCGGCCAAGTTCCGGCCCGGTCACGCCGATTATACGTATTTCCGGAAGTATGGCCTGCGGGACCACCGGGGCGGCGGCCGATCGTCGGCGCGCGAGACCGCCTGCCGGGTGGCCGCCGGCGCCATCGCCCGCAAGGTGCTGGGCGACGGCCTGGTGTTGCGGGGCGCGGTGACGCGGATCGGTCCGCACCGGGTCGACCCGGCGCGCTGGGACTGGGACGAGGTGGATCGCAACCCGCTGTGGTGTCCCGACCCCGAGGCGGCGGCGCTGTGGGAAGGCCACCTGGACGACATCCGCAAGGCCGGCTCCTCGGTCGGCGCCGTGGTCGAGGTGGTGGCCGGCGGGGTGCCGCCCGGGCTCGGCGCCCCGGTCTACGACAAGCTGGACGCCGATCTGGCCAAGGGGCTGATGAGCATCAACGCGGTCAAGGGAGTGGAGATCGGCGACGGGTTCGCCAGCGCCGTCCTGACCGGCGAGGAGAACGCGGACGAAATGCGGATGCGGGACGGCGCGCCGGTGTTCCTGTCCAATCACGCCGGCGGCATCCTGGGCGGCATCTCCTCGGGCCAGGACATCGTCGCCCGGATCGCGGTGAAGCCGACCAGTTCGATCCTGACCCCGCGCCGCACCGTCGACATGGCCGGCGGCGAGACCGAGATCGCCACCAAGGGTCGCCATGATCCCTGCGTGGGCATTCGCGCGGTGCCGGTGGCCGAGGCGATGGTCGCCTGCGTGCTGGCCGATCATCTGCTGCGCCATCGCGCCCAGTGCGGCGGCTGAGGGACGGGCGGAGCGTCCGGAAACACTCGGGAATCATCCCTCGAAAGCACTTCTGGCGCGGAAACCACGCCGGATCCCGGCACGGGCCGCGCAAGGGTAATTCGCCCAAAAGATCGATTGGAATTTCCCGCCGACGAACCCGGGTCGGGTCCATGCAAACGCTTGGCCGCCGGCGCGCCCGATGGCCGATCCACCTTCGCAAGTCACCAAAAGAAACGGGGACCAGACAATAGTCTGATCCCCTTCGGTAGCATCCGCCGCCGCGTCAGATCGACGCGACGGCGAAAACCTTATCCGTACCGAATTGACTTAGCCAAACGGCTTCATCAGCGGAACGACATAGGAATGAACCATCAGAACGATGATCAGAACGGCGAACAGGCTCGGCATGATCCAGGTCGACGGATTCACGACCATCCAGAACTTCCAATCGTCTTCCGGGTTACGCGGTTTGGTGACTTCAGCCATTGTACTATCCTCGTAATCTAGCGTTTTTCAGACGTGATCTGCGCTGGGGATGTTCCGTGAACTTAGAACCACGGCTTCCAAGCGACAACCAGCAGGTGCGCGACGACGCAAGCGGCGACGAAAGCGGTGTAGCTGGTCTTGAACTGCTCATGGAACTCTTTCGCCTGCTGCTCGGTCAGGCCCGACAGGCTCTGCGCTTCAGCCATTTGTGTACCCTCCAAAAAGGTTTCAAACGATGCCGCCTCTAAACCATTATCGGCGGCGCTAAGCGTGGAGAGTTCACAACGAACTCGCCACAAACTGCATCGGCACAGCTTCCGAAATCGGATCGGTCATTGCACTGCACCTAAGCAACCAGGAACCCGCGAGAACAATCGACAACCAAACTCAACCGACTGTCTTCGACAGGCTCCGACCCCCGCACATTACTGCGCGGCAGCCTCGGCCGGAGCTGCTTCTTCGGCAGCCGGGGCAGCCTCTTCGGCGGCCGGAGCCGCTTCCTCGGCAGCCGGGGCAGCCTCTTCAGCGGCCGGAGCCGCTTCCTCGGCGGCCGGGGCAGCCTCTTCGGCAGCCGGAGCTGGAGCGACTTCCTCGACGACTGGCGTCAACTCAGGCCCGAACGGACCCGTATCCCACATCTGGAAAAACTGGACGTGGATAACCAGCGCGACGACAGCGACCGCGAACAGGCTCGGAAGAATCCACTTCCGTGGATCGACCACCAACCAGAACCGGTAATCCCGTTCGTTCGGGTTGTAGTTGATCACGTTTTCGAACATCTCTCGTCCCTTCTGCGCTTAGAACCAGGGCTTCCAGGCGGCAACGAGCACATGGGCAACGACGCAAACGGCGACGAACGCGGTGTAGCTGGTCTTGAACTGCTCGTGAAACTCTCTGGCTTGTTTCTCGGTAAGTCCATTCATGTCAAAAGTCTCCGTACGGTTTTGAATTGCCGCTCTTTTCACCCCTCGCGGCGCTTATGAACTCGGCGGCGATCGCTAATCCGAGGTGCTTTCCTGACCTATTCAGGCAAGACAATCCCCTGAATTCCGTGGGCGATTCCACGATGTCAGTTTAGATTGACAGTGATAGATGTCAATCACTTTTTCTGTGGCTATTCGACACGTTCCTTCGTCCATCCCGCCCTTCCCCCGAGGCGCCGCGCCCTGCCTCCGCGTGCCGGAGGTTCGGGGCCTGAAACGCCGCGCCGCGAGGCCTCTCAGTACATGAAGTAGGCGGCCAGAAATACGAGCACCATGCCAATGACAAACACCTTGACCATATAGATGCCGGTTCTCATGGCCGGACGCACGACCGAGGCCGGAACGACCTGATGGTCCGGCACATCAACGGCGGGCGGCGCCTCGGAGGTTTCGTCGCTTCGAACCGACGCGGCGCCGTTGTCGGCATCGCGGCTCGATTCGGCCGCGACCGCGGGACTCTCCGGAGTCGCGGCCGCCGCCGGAGTCGCGGCGCCCGGCGTGGCGGTGGATTCGATCCGATACGGCGCCACGCCGATCACCTTGTGAAAGGAGATGGCGTTGTCCTCGCCGTCCTTCTCGATGACCACCATCTCGGTCGCCTGGGCCAACTGACGGTCGGACGCGAATCGCTCCGCGAAAATGGCCGCGCTCGGGGCCTCTCCCTGGTACTCCCAGGTGTCCGGCCGCACCGGCCATGTCCGTTTCGCCGCAAATTTCACCGCACCCTCCTGTATTAAATCCCGCCGCCGACGCGGCCCCCTTGATCCAGCGTCGGCTCGCCAAATCCCCGCCCCCGCGTTCGGTCGCCGCGCGGCCAGGGTATCGTTGCCTGAAGTCCCCCAAGGGGGCGGTTGCCCAGCCCCTCGCCGGTGTAGAATACCCGAAACCGAATCCGCCGAGAAGCACCGATGTAACACTTCCGGCCCACATTCCGTCGCGCCATGGGGCGACGGTCATCAACCCCTCCGCGATCGCCGCCGGACCCCCGAACCGTCCGCCGAGGATGGGGTCGCGGCTCGGAACGGGGCTCCCGCCCTCGTTCCCCCGCCACTCTAAATCCTTTGACGCGCGGGCCATGCGGCGATCAGAATGAGTCCGGGCCGCATTGAAAAATCGTTAGACGGATCATAGCTCTACGCCCATGAGGACGGATTCGGAAGAGACCATGCCGGACCATGGCGGAACGGACGAAGACGGCGCAAAGGGTCGTGTTCTGCGGCTCGCCGACGGCGCGCTGACATTGTCGTTCGGCGGCGCGCCGAACACGGCCGCCGATCCCCGGGTGCTCGGCCTGGCCGGTCGACTGCGCGAGGAACTGGCGGCCGGCCGGCTGCCCGGCGTGACCGACGTGGTTCCGGCGTTCCGATCGCTGACCCTGTGCCTTGATCCGGCCACCGCCGACCGGGAATCGCTGGCCGCGCGGCTTGGCGCGATGGCCGAGGCGCCGGTGCCGCCGACGGCGGAACCGCGCCGCTGGGCACTGCCAATCTGCCACGATGCCGACCTGGCGCCCGATCTGGCGGACGTTTGCGCCGCCACCGGCCTCGCCGCGTCGGAGGTGACGGCGGGCCATCGGGCCTGCCGGTTCACCGTCCTGGCGCTCGGCTTCCTGCCCGGGTTTCCCTACCTCGGGCCGCTCGACGCGCGGCTCGCCCTGCCGCGCCGCGCGACGCCGCGCCTCCGGGTCCCGGCCGGCTCGGTCGGCATCGCCAACGCCATGTGCTGCATCTATCCCTGGGACAGCCCCGGCGGCTGGAACCTGATCGGTCGCAGTCCGGCGCCGCTGTTCGATCCGGCGGCCGACGTCCCCAATACCCTGGAAGCCGGCGATTCGGTGCGATTCGTCGCCGTCGAGCGGCCCCGATTCGACGACCTGCGGGCCGCCGCGCGGGAGGGCGCACTCGATCCGATGGCCTTCCGCGATCGCGAGGCGGCATGACCGGATGCCTGAAAATCGTCGATCCGGGACCGATGTGCACGGTCCAGGACCTCGGACGGCCCGGCTTCCGGCACCTCGGGGTTCCGTTGTCGGGGGCCGCCGACGGCTTTCGGCTGCGCCTGCTCAATCGCCTGCTCGGCAATCCCGACGGCGCGGCGGGGCTCGAATTCCGCCTCAAGGGACCGATCGTGACGGCGGTCGACGCGCCGCTGCGGGTCGCGGTGGCCGGCGACGCGCCGGCCGACCTGTCGCGGCGCACCGCCGACGGCGTCGAGCGAATCGCCATCGCGCCGTGGCGGACGATCACCCTGGAGCCGGGCGAGTTCCTGGATTCGGGGACGCTCGGCTCGCTCGCCACCGGGTACCTGGGCGTGGCCGGCGGCATCGACGTGGCGCCGGTGATGGGCAGCCGGTCGACCTATGCGCGGGCCGGCTTCGGCGGTTTCCGGGGGCGGCCGCTCAAGGCCGGCGACCCGGTGCCGGCCGGCGGAGCCGTTCCGGACGGCGGCGAGCGCCTTCTGCCGCGCCCTCCCGGGATCGAATCCGGTCCGCTGCGGGTGCTGTTCGGGCCGCAGGACGATCACTTCTCGGCCGAATCGCTGGATCGCTTCCTGAGCGCCCCGTTCACGGTGTCGGACCGGACCGACCGGATGGGCGCGCGACTGGACGGCGCACCACTCGTCCACCGGCCCGACAAGGGGCCGGACATCCTGTCGGACGGACTCATTCCCGGCGCCATCCAGGTGCCGGGCGACGGCCGGCCGATCATCCTCGGAGTCGACTGCCAGACCCTCGGCGGCTACGCCAAGATCGCCACGGTGATCGCCGCCGATCTGTGGCGCGTCGGCCAACTGCGGCCCGGCGATCCGGTCCGCTTCGCGACGGTGACCGAGGCGGAGGCCGACCGCCTGCGGGCCCGCGTCGAGGCGCGACTGGACGACCTGACGAATCATTTCGAGGGCTGGGTCGGCGACGGCCTGATCGACGAGCGGGCGCTCTACGCCGCCAACCTGATCGACGGCGTCTGCGATGCCCGCGACCCGACCCACGTGCCGGGTTTCCTGGAAGGCCTCGACCGATGATCCGCGCCCTCGACCTGAACGCCGATCTGGGCGAGGGATTCGGCGCCTACAGCCTCGGCGACGACGCCGGGCTGATGCGGATCGTCACCTCCGCCAACGTGGCCTGCGGCTTCCATGCCGGCGATCCCGTGGTGATGCGCCGCACCCTGCGGCTGGCCCGCGACAACGGGGTGCGCGTCGGGGCCCATCCGTCGTTTCCCGACCTGCAGGGATTCGGTCGGCGCCCGATGCGGATGGCGCCGGCCGAGGTGGAGGCCATGGTCTGCTATCAGATCGGCGCCCTGCTCGGTCTGGCCCGCGCCGAGGGCATGACGGTCGACCACGTGAAGCCGCACGGGGCGCTTGGCAACATGGCGGCGGCCGATCCCGACCTCGCCGAGGCGGTGGCCGGCGCGGTGCGCGCGGTCGATCCCGACCTCGTCCTGCTTTCGCCGGCCGCTTCCGCCCTGTCGGCGGCCGGCCGGCGGCACGGCCTGCGGGTCGGCGAGGAAATCTTCGCCGACCGCGCCTACGGCGACGACGGCCAGCTCCTACCGCGCGCGCTCGATGGCGCCATGATTCACGATCCGGACGCGAGTCTGGCGCAGGTTCTCCGGTTCCTGGAGGCCGGCGGACTGGTCACCCGGGGCGGCGCCCACATCCCGACCGCCATCCACAGCGTCTGCGTGCACGGCGACACCCCGCGATCGCTGGCCATCGCCGGCGCGGTGCGCGATGGCCTGGAACGCCATGGCCTGCGGGTGGCGGCCCTGCGCGAGGTCGTGGCCGGATAACGCCCGGCGGCGTAGACCGCGCGCCACCATGACGCGGCGGTGCCAATGGGCCACCGGTTTTTTTCTGGTTTCCCGGAAGGAAAGCGGATAATTTCTGTAGCCTTTTGCATGGCTTTTATTTTGAATGACTCCAACTTTTTGTCGTGGTGTTCGCGACAGCGACCGAACAGGTGTTGGGACGACATGGTCAAGAAAATCGAGCTCGATCTGAAAGCCCTCGACGGCCTCGACGAACCGGTGGTGAAGCAGGCCAAGCGGTTGCTTGGCCGGGCGCGCCGGCTGGCCGACGATGCCGCCCACAGCGCCAAGTCGGCGCTCCGCGAGCGGCATCTCAGAATCGGCGTGACCGGACTGTCGCAGGCCGGCAAGACGATCTTCATGGCCTCCCTGATCAAGAACCTGGAAGCCTACGCGCGCGGCGCCGACACCCTGCCGACCTTCACCCGCAACGGCAAGTCGGGCGCCATCCAGCGGATCGAGATCAAGCCGATCCCGTCCGAGGACATTCCCTATTTCCCCCACGACGACATCTACCGGCGGTTGGCCGACGGCCGCGAGGCCTGGCCGGAGCGGACCACCGACGTTGCCGGCGTCAACATGGTGCTGCATCCGAAATCCAGCCTGTCCGGACGCCTGAACGTGGAGATTTTCGACTATCCGGGCGAATGGCTGGTCGACCGCACCATGCTGACCCCGGGGCTGACCTACGTGGAGTGGTCGAAAACCATCCTGGAACGCCTGTCGCCGTTCTCCGAGTTGCCCGAATGGGTCGAGTTCGACGGCTACCTCCAGTCGCTCGACTGGTCGTCGTCGGCTGGCGTCGAGGAAGCGGCCCGCGAGGCCCACCGACGCTACAAGGCACTGATGATCGCCTGCCGCGATCAGGTCGGCCTTCGGTTCCTGCAACCGGGGCGGTTCCTGTGTCCGGGGCCGCGCGGCGAGCTGCCGATGCACTGGTTCGCCCCGACCCTGGTGACCGAGGAACCGGAACGCCCGGGCGCCGACAGCCTCTACCGGACCATGGAGCGCCGGTTCGATGCCTACGTGCGCAACGCGCGGGAGTTCTTCGACCGCTACTTCGGACGCATCGACCGCCAGATCGTGCTGGTCGACGTTCTGGCCGCGCTGTCGGAAGGCAGGGTGGTCTACGAGGACACCCGGGCCGCCGTCAACGAGATCGCCGCCACCTTCGAGCCGCAGAGCTGGCTCGGCCGCATGATGTCCTGGAAATCGGTGCCGAAGGCCACCTTCGTCGCCACCAAGGCCGACTATCTGCATCAGGACGAGATCGGCAACATGGTCGTGCAACTCGGAGTCATGGTGGCCGGCGGGCTGGACAACCTTCTGGAGCGGCGGTTCACCGAGAAGCCCCGCGCCATCGCCGCCCTGTGGTGCTCGCGCGACGACAGCCTGGACGGCCGTCCCGGAGTCGCGTTCCGCAACGTCCGCACCGGCGGCCAGACCCTGTTCCGGTTCGGGCAGATTCCAGGCGAGGTGCCGTCCGACGATTTCTGGACGCGGGACGGCGGAATCTTTACAATGCCGAGGATGGAACCGCCGCGCCTCGATCCGGATGGCGATGCCGGGATGCCGCATCGCGGCCTCGACGCGGTTCTCTTCGACGTACTGGGAGATCAGATTTGATCAAGGACGGCCCCCGTCTGGTGGATACCGACGGCAAGCCGGTGACCCTGGCCCCCGGCCCATCGTTCGTCAACACCCCGCCACCACCGCCGCCGCGCGCGCAGGAGAGCCCGACCCGCATCGATCTCCGGCAGGCGGCGCCGCCGGTCGAGCAGGACTGGCGCCCCGTGCAGCTTCCGACGGAGGGATTCGTCGGCCTGCGCACCTCGTCGCTGATCGCCGGCGGGCTTGGCGTTCTGCTGCTCGCCTTCTTCACCTTCGAGGCGGCCGATCTGGTGGTCCGCATGTATGCCCTGGGGCCGGTGTTCGGCACCCTGTGCCTGTCGGCGCTGGCCGGCGGCGTGGGTCTGATCGGCCTTGGGGCGCGGCGCGAGCTGGCCGGGATGCGCCGCCTCGCCTCGGCGGTGCAGTTGCGGCGCAAGATCACCGACGAGGACGTGCCGATGAAGGCCTCGATCTCCGCCGCCTGCGCCTGGGCCGAGGAGAAGGGCGCCGGACCCGACGAGATCCTGGCGCTCCAAAAATGCCCCAACAAGAACGCCCTGCGCGGAGTGCTGCGCCAGCAGGTGTCGGAGAAACTGGCCGAGCGCGCCACCGGCTGCGTCCGCGCCGCGGTGGTGCAGACCGCCGCCATCTCCGCCGCCTCGCCGTCGCGCGCCTTCGACACCTTCGCGTTCCTGGTCATCGCCGCCCGCATGGCCCGCAACATCGCCGGGGTCTACGGACTGAAGCCGTCGCTGTCGGCGTCGCTGCTGCTGGTCAAGCGGGCCATCTTCGACACCACCCTGCTGCTGTCCACCGAGGTGGCGGCCGACACCGCGCTCAAGCTGGTCGGCAACAGTCTGGTCGCCAAGGTGCTCAACGAGGCGGCCGGCGCCGCCGTGTCGGCTAACCGCATGGCGGCCCTCGGACGGCGCATGATCCGCATCTGCGACCCCCTCGCCCCCGCCTGAGCCGCCGGCCGACGCGCGGCGTTGCGGCTCTCCGCGTTTTCGTCCATTATCCGCCCCACGTCACATCGAAACGCGAGCACAGAGAAACGCGAACATGGGTACTTTCAGCATCTGGCATTGGTTGATCGTCCTCGCCGTCGTCCTGATCCTGTTCGGCGGCAAGGGGAAGGTTTCGGCGCTCATGGGGGATCTCGGCAAGGGCTTGAAATCGTTCAAGAAGAGCATGAAGGACGAGGAGGAGGACACCGCGCCCGCCAAGGCGATCGAGTCCGAGCCCGCGCCGCGCGCCGCCGCGCCGACCGAAAACAAGGACCGGGCGACCGGCGCCTGACGATCCCCGGACCCACGCCCCATGTTCGATCTCGGCTGGCAGGAACTGTTCCTGGTCGCGCTTATCGCGCTGGTCGTCGTCGGGCCGAAGCAGCTGCCGACCGCCCTGCGCACGGTGACCCAGGTGGTGCGCAAGGGGCGTTCCCTGGCCAACGAATTCCGACGTTCGTTCGACGAGGTGGTGCGCGAGGCGGAACTGGATGACATCCGCGATCAGGTCCGCCGGGCCGGCCATGCCGATCTCAACCGCGAGGCCGAAAACCTGATCGATCCCGAGGGCGACATGCGCCGCCGGTTTTCGCGCGACGGCCAGCCGGACGAGCGGACCCGGCGCGCGGTCGAGGAAATGAACCCGACCGATCCGAACGACGAACCGGGACCCGGCCCGGGGACCAATGCACCAGGCGCTTCCGCGCGGCCCGCCGCCGACGGCTCCAGGGGCTCCACCGAATGATGGAACCGTCGATCGAGGACTCGCGGATGCCGCTGATGGAGCATCTGGTGGAACTGCGCCGCCGCTTGCTGCGCAGTTTCGTGGTCCTGATCCTGCTGTTTTTCGTCTGCTATTATTTCGCCGCCGACATCTACGGAGTCCTGGTCCAGCCGCTGGCCGACATCGTCCATGATCAGGGCGGCAGCCAGCAGATGATCTATACCGCCCTCTACGAGGTCTTCTTCACCTATATCAAGGTGGCCTTCTTCGCGGCGGCGTTCCTGGGATTTCCCGTGTTCGCCACGGAAATCTGGAAATTCGTCGCGCCCGGCCTCTACACCCACGAGCGCAAGGCCCTGCTGCCCTTCCTCGTCGCCACTCCGATCCTGTTCTTCCTGGGCGGCGCGATGGCCTACTACGTGGTGTTCCCGCTGGCCTGGGAATTCTTCCTGGGGTTCCAGGTGCCGCCCGGCGCCGACGGTCTGGCGATCCAGTTGCAGGCCAAGGTGGATCAGTACCTGTCGCTGGTCATGCGGCTGATCTTCGCGTTCGGTCTGTGCTTCGAGTTGCCGGTGGTGGTCACCCTGCTGGCCCGGGTCGGCATGGTCACCGTGCAGGATCTGCGCGAGAAGCGGCGCTACGCGATCGTGATGGCCTTCGTCGCGGCGGCGATACTGACGCCGCCCGACGTGATCAGCCAACTCATGCTGGCCCTGCCGACCATCCTGCTCTACGAGATCTCGATTCTCGCCGCCCTGTTCTTCGAAAAGAAGGCGGCGGGCGCCGCCGCCGACTCGGAGTCCGATCCGGACGGCGGCGCGCCGAAACGGCGCCCGGGGGGCGATGCGCCACCACCGGACGAAACCGACTTCAACGCCTGATACGGATTCCGAATTGATCATCCGGAATTCGTATCGCAGGAATTGCGAATGATTATCATAATTTATTTCAGTAACCCATAGATTTTGTCGGGTCAAGCGAAGGACCCCGAGAGCATGTCTTTTTGGAGATAAAGCTTTGTTTTAAATAATTTTATATGTCTCTTTTCGGGCACGGGAAAGACCGGTCCAAGGGGTAATGTCATTCCATTAACCCTATTATTTTTAGGGTTATCACATCGCCCGAGGGCTTTTTATGCGAATTGTTCTCAATTACTATTCGGCCAGAAACGACGCGCCGGCCGATCGTCACGGGTCGTCGTCGCCCATGGGAAAGGAGAACAAGCAATGCGCCCTCACGGACCGCTCGCCCTCGCCGGCGGGCTCGCGATCATGTTATCCGCCGCGACCGCGGCGGCCCACACGCCCCTGTGTTCCTGTTACGACAACGGCGACGGCACCGTGCTCTGCGAGGGCGGATTCTCCGACGGCTCGTCGGCCGCCAACGTCGGCATGATCGTCAAGGATGGCAGCGGCAACGTGGTCGTCGAGGGCAAGATGGACGCCAACAGCGAGTTCGAGTTCGAGAAGCCGTCGGGCAGTTACACGGTGCTGTTCGACGCCGGCGAGGGTCACTCGATCGAGATTTCCGGCGACGACATCGTCGAATAGGCCCGCCGTGGCCAGCCGTTCCAAGAACCAACGAGGAAAGACATGAAGAAAGCCTTGATCAGCGCCGCGCTTGCCCTGGCCGTATCGGCGGTGCCCGCGCATGCCCATTTCCAGCTTCTCTACACCCCCGAGGTCAACCTGGAGGCGCCGGCCGACGTTCCGTTGAAGATGGTGTTCTGGCACCCGTTGGAAAACGGCCATGCCATGGACATGGGAACGCCGGAGGAATTCTTTTACGTACACAAGGGAGAGCGCAAGGATCTGCGGGATCTTCTGCGGCCAATCACCTTCCATGGCGCGCACAACGAGTCCAAGGCCTTCGAGGCGACGGCGAAGGTGCGGCGCAACGGCGATTATATCTTCGCCATCGTCCCGGCGCCCTATTACGAGGGCAGCGAGGACATCTACATCCAGCAGATCACCAAGAGCTATCTGAACAAGGGGGGCATGCCGACCGGCTGGAACGAGCCCATCGGCCTGCCGACCGAGATCGTGCCGCTCAACAAGCCGACCAACGTGCTCGCCGGCTCTACCTTCTCGGGCGTTCTGCTCGCCGAGGGCAAGCCGGTTCCCGGGGCCGAGATCGAGATCGAGTATCTCGCCGCCGAACCGGACATGACGGCCAACAAACCCGGCGCCGTGAAGGCCGGTCCGCTGCCCGGCGGCGCCATCGTCGCGGTGACGGACGAGCGCGGCGTGTTCACCTTCGGCGTTCCGAAGGCCGGTTTCTGGGGCTTCGCGGCGCTCGGCTCCGGCCCCGCCAAGGAACACGCGGGCAAGGAACTCTCGCAGGACGCGGTGATCTGGGTTCGCGCCTACGAGTTCAAGTGATCGGCCACTCCTTCCCAGACAGGAGCCGATTCGGCCCCGCCCGGTCTTCCTCTCTGCCGGGCGGGGCTTCGCGCGTCGAACGAAAGGGCATCGAATCATGATGGGCGAGGACTCGAACGACAAGGGCTGGCGACGCCGCCGGCGGCGGCGTGGTCGGAACGCGGGGCAGGGCGCGAACGGCAAGGCGTGCCTGCGCGACGCCAAGCCCGGCACCACCTGCCGCATCAAGCGGCTCAACGGGGAGGGCGCCATTCGGCAACGCCTGCTCGACATGGGGTTCGTTCCAACGACCGAGGTCACCGTGGTGCGCAGCGCGCCGCTTCTGGACCCCATCGAAATCCGCATCGGCAATGCCTTCGTCACCGTCCGTCGGGCGGAGGCCGCCGACATCGAGGTGGACGATGACTGAGAACCCGCGCCGGACACGCCTCCTGGTCGCCCTTGCCGGCCAACAGAACGCCGGCAAGTCGACTCTTTTCAATGCCCTGACCGGGGTTGTCCAGCACATCGCCAACTATCCCGGCGTGACCGTCGACAAGAAAAGCGGCTCCTACCGTGACGGCGACCTCGACGTGGAGATGGTCGACCTGCCGGGAACCTACGGCCTGACCTCGTATTCCCTGGAAGAGCGGGTGGCGCGACGGTTCCTTTTGGAGGAACGGCCCGACGTCGTTGTCAACGTGGTCGACGCCACCAACCTCGACCGCAGCCTGTCGCTGACCTTCCAGCTCATGGAAATGGGCGCGCCCGTGGTGGTCGTTCTCAACATGATGGATGTCGCGGAACGGCGCGGCCTGGAGATCGACCTGCGCGCCCTGGAGGCGCGGCTCTGCGTGCCGGTGATCGCCTCGGTCGGCCGTCGCGGACTCGGCATCGACGACCTGCGCGCGGCGATACGCCGCGTCGGCGCCGGCGACACGCCCGCCGCCATCACCTTGAATTACGGCAAGTTGGAAAACGACGTCGCCGAATTGCAGGCGCGCCTTTCCGAACTGCCCGCGGTGACCGAGACGGCTTCCGCCCGCTGGCTGGCGGTCAAGCTGCTGGAGGGCGACGCCGGATCGGAAGAGATATTGTCGAGCCGCGTGAACAACGCCCACGGCCTTCTGGATCAGGCGTTCAAGGCCCGCGAGGCCTTCGAGCGCGCGACTCGATCGTCGGTCGGGGACCATACCGTCGGCTGCCGCGCCCATCTCGCCGGCGACATCGTCTCCACCTGCGTGACGGACCGCAACAAGGACCGGGTGCCGCTCTCCGAGCGGGTCGACCGTTTCCTTCTCAACCGCTGGCTGGCGCCCGTGTTCCTGGTCCTGACGGTCTGGACGATTTATCAGCTGTCCATCGTCCAGGGCTACGAGTTGACCAAGATCACCTGGCCGATCCTGGCCGGTTTCCGCAACCTGGCGGCCGACTGGCTGCCGGCGGCGGGATTCCTTTACGACCCGCAGGCGCGGGCGATGGGCCTGTGGCTCGTGGATTCCGCCAACACCCTGCTCAATTACGTGCCGATCTTCCTGATCCTGTTCGCGTTGATCGCGATCCTGGAGGACAGCGGCTACATGGCGCGGATCGCCTTCATCCTCGACCGCATCCTGCACCGCTTCGGCCTGCATGGGCAATCGACGCTGCCGTTCATCCTGGGTGGCGTGTTCGCCGGCGGCTGCGCGGTGCCCGGCGTGATGGCGACCAAGGGCATTCCCGACCAGAGGGCGCGGCTGGCGACCATCCTCACCGTGCCGTTCATGAACTGCCTGGCCAAGGTCCCGCTCTACACCCTGCTGATCAACATATATTTCGTCGAGACCAAGGGCCTCGTGCTGTTCTACCTGTCGACCATCACCGTGATCGTGGCCCTGCTGGTCGCCAAGCTGCTGTCGGTCTCGGTGCTGCGCAACATGGAGACGGCGCCCTTCGTGATGGAGCTGCCGCATTACCACCTGCCGACCCTGCGCGGGGTTCTGCGGCGGTCCGTGGACCGGACTTGGCTGTACATCAAGAAGGTGGGAACCGTCGTGATCGCGGTCGCCGTCGTGGTCTACATTCTGCTGCAATTCCCGGGCCTGACGCCCGAGAGCGAGATTCGCTATCAAGCCCGGGCCGAGGCGGCAATCACGTCGTTCTATCAGAAGCTGGAGGGCAATCCCCTGGCCGCGACGGTGGCCGACCAGGACCGCCTGATCCATCTCGTCAACGTTTATACCGCCTACAAGGCGGCGAAACTCAACGCCCAGGGCGCGAAATCCTCCAAGGCGGTGGACGCGTCCTATGCCGCGTCCCATCCCGAGTTCGCGCCGTTCCTTCTGCGCAGCAAGGACAAGGACGCCCGCGGCGCGGCGCGGGCACTGAAATCGCTCGCCACCGAACGCAAGACGCTCCGCCGCGAAATGCGGAACGAGCGCATCGTCAACAGCTTCCTGGGGCGCATCGGCCGGGGCCTCGAATCGGTCACCGGGTATGCCAATTTCGACTGGAAGATCAACGTGGCGCTGCTCAGTTCGTTCGCCGCCCGCGAAAGCAGCGTGGCCACGCTCGGGGTTCTGTTCGAGCAATCGGACGGCGAGAACCGGACGCTGGAGGAGCGCATGGGCGAGGCCCAGAAGGCGGCCGGCTACACGGCGCTGACGGCGGTCGCGGTGATGCTCTTCTTCGCCCTCTACCCGCCCTGTCTGGCCACCACCATCATGGTCCGGGTACAGACCGATTCCTACGGCTGGATGCTGTTTTCCATCGTCTTCCCGACCCTGCTCGGTCTCACCGTCGCCAGTCTGGTGCATACCCTCGGCGTCGCCCTCGACATGGACGGCATCGAGATGCTGTCGGCAGTCTATTTCTCGGCCCTCGCCCTGCTGGTGGCGGTGGGGCTGTTCAAGCGCCCGTTCGGCCGCCACCTGCCACGGCCGAATCGCCGCAACGACATCAAGGAAGTGACGCCATGACCACGCAAGCGAACGTCCCGGCCATCGACCTCGGCGCGGAAGGTGGTATCGGAGTCTGGGAATGGGGCCTGATCGCCGTCGTCGCCATCGCCGCGACGATCTATCTGATCCGCAAGTTCACCACCCGCAAGAGCGGCTGCGCCGGTTGCGGCAAGGACGGCTGCGCGGCCGTCAAGCCGGAGGCCGGCAAGCCCTGACCCTCCACCCTGCGCCGAATTCCGCATCCCCCCCGGGAGGATATTGCATCCTCCCGGGGGGGATGTTATTATTTTCGCATGATGGATAGAATCGCGATTCGCGTCGAGGGTCTCACCCACCGTTACGGTCGCCGGACGATTTATGACGGCCTCTCGTTCTCGGTCCGCGAGGGCGGCATCTTCGGCCTGCTCGGCAAGAACGGGGTGGGCAAGACGACCCTGATCAAGCTCCTGATGGGATTCCTCCGACCCGGTGGCGGTTCCTGCCGGGTGCTCGGCGAGGACTCCCACGATCTTTCGGCGCGGACCAAGCGGCGGATCGGCTTGGTGTTCGAGGGCCATCTGGCCTACGACTTCATGAGCATCGGCGAAACCGAGGCATTCTTCTCCGCCTGGTACCC
>JANQIL010000009.1 GCA_028282245.1 Magnetospira sp. | reverse complement strand
GACGACCAAATCTGGGGGGGGCCGGGGGACGACTCCATTACCGGCGACATCCCCGGTGCCTCCGACGCCGCCGGCGACGACGATCTGGACGTTCTGCTCGATCATTTCGCGGATCATTTCGCCAACCAGGCGGGTGCCGAGGGAAACGACACGATTCATGGCGGCGACGGCGACGACGACATCAGCGGCGACGGTGGCGACGACACCCTGTACGGGGATGCCGACGACGATGAACTGAGGGGCGACGGTGGCGACGACACCCTGGATGGCGGGACCGGCGATGATACCCTCGACGGCGGAACCGGCGACGACACTCTGGATGGTGGAACCGGCGATGACACCCTCGACGGCGGAACCGGCGACGATACCCTTCTGGCCAGCACCGGCGCGACGGCGGCGAGTTACGATGGCGGAACCGGCGACGACATCCTGGATTTCGGGAACGTCGGGAGCGGCGTGACCGTGACCATGTCGGTCAACACGAGCGTGGTTTCCGGGGGCACCGGCGGCGCCTTCACGAACATCGAGAAGATCATCGGCACCGCGTTCGACGACGAACTCAACGGCTCGGCCGGCGGCGAAACCCTGGACGGCGGAGCCGGCAACGATACCCTCGACGGCGGGGTCGGCGACGATGTTCTCCTGGCCAGTACCGGCGCGACGACGGCGGATTACGACGGCGGAGTCGGATTCGACGTCCTGAGTTTCGAGAACGTCACGGGCGGCGTGACCCTGGACATGCGGACCGGCACGATCTCCGGCGATACCGGAGGCACGTTCTCGAACATCGAGAAAATCGAGGGTTCGACCGGCAACGATACCCTGGTCGCCGACGACTCCGATTCGATTTCCACCTATGCCGGAGGCGACGGCACCGACACCCTGAGCTTCGCCGGTTTTTCGGCCGGCGTGACGGCCAGCCTCCTCGACGGCACCGTGACCCATGGCGGCGGGACCGATACCCTGAGCGGATTCGAGGCGCTTGTCGGATCGGCCTTCGTGGATGTTCTCGTCGGCTCGGACGGAAAGGACACCCTGGACGGAAACGGTGGCGACGATACCCTGGACGGCGGCGCCGGCAACGATACCCTTCTCGCCAGCACCGGCGCGACGACGGCGGATTACGACGGCGGAAGCGGCGAAAACGATACGCTGAGCTTCGAGAATATCGGAAGCGCCGTGACCGTGGACATGCAGGCCGGCACGATTTCCGGCGGCACCGCGGGGACCTTCTCCAACATCGAGAGCATTGTTGGGTCGGCCCTCGACGATTCCCTCACCGGTTCGACCGGCAATGACGTCCTGGATGGCGGCGCCGGCGACGACACGATGATCGGCGGCCTGGGCGACGATATCTACGTGGTCGACAGCGCCGGCGACATCGTCACCGAAAATTCCGGCGAGGGCACCGACAAGGTGAAGTCGGCGTTAAGCTATACCCTCGACGCCGAAATCGAGAACCTGAAGCTGACCGGAACATCCGATATCGACGGCACCGGCCATGCCGGCGACAACGTCCTGGAAGGCAACAACAGCGACAACGTTCTCAGTGGACTGGGCGGAGCGGACGAACTCCATGGCAATGCCGGCAACGACACGCTTGAGGGTGGCGCCGGTGACGACACCCTTTATGGTGGGTCCGGAGTCGACGAACTCAAGGGCAACGCGGGGTCCGACATCTTCAATTTCCTGTTGGCCGATTTCGACGACGGCATGGTCGCCGACGGCGACAACCACGATATCGTCTCCTACGTCTCCGCCCCCACCTCCTCGGACGTGTTCCGGATCTACACGACGCTGACGAATGTCAGCGGACTCAACGCCACGCCGGGCCATCTCGCGACGCTGGCCTACAACACCGCCGACGCGAAATGGTCGGGCAATTTCAGGGATATGGGAACCCACGCCAGCTTCACCGCGGCCTTCAACGCCTTCGCCCTTCTGACCTTCAACGGAACCCCCGCGACCATGCTCAACAGCGCGGGAAGCGGACAGAATCAGAACGTTTTTCTTTTCTTCCTCGATTCCGCCACCGGCCATGGCGAGCTCTGGCACGCCGGCGGCGACGGGGCGACGCAGGCGAGCTACTCCATGGTCGCCGAAATCACCAGCGGCGTCGCCTTGAGCGCCTCCGACATCGTCGTCGAGCTCGGCGTTTCCAGCTAGGGACGGTCGCGGCCGATCGCGCCCTAGAATGCCGGCTCCGGAAAGCGTTCGGGCGCCGCGTCGATGACCCGGGCACCCCGCTCCTCGATCTCCAGCACGGCCAGGGTGCGTTCGCCCAGGCCATCCGGACGCAGCCGAAACACCCCGTCGGTACCCAGGAATCCGGATTCCTGGGTCAGGGTGGGAGCCGAATAGTTGGGGCCCTCGGCGCCGCGCACCAAAACCGCCGCAAGGGCCGTGGCGTCATAGGCCAGGGTGACGAGACGCGGCGGCGCGGCGCCGAAGGTCCGTTCGAAACGGTCCATCAATCCCTGGCGTCCGGCCGGATCGGCCGCCGCGTACCAGCCGCCGATCAGGGCCGGTTCCGTTCCGACCCCCGGCACGTCCCACTGCCCGGTGCCGAGCATTCGAACGACTTTCGGATCGATATCATAATAGGGCAGCAGGGCGGCGATTTCCTGCAAGCGGCGTCCGCCGTCGGCGATCAGCAGGGCGTCGAACGCCGGATCGCCCACCGTCTGAAGGGCCCTCAGACGCGCCAGGGTGCGCCGCGACACCGGATCGCGGCGTTCCCCGAGGGCCGCCTTCTGGCTTTCCAGGGCGGCGTGGCGGCGGTCGTAATCGGCCAATTGGCGCACCACCGCGTCGTAGTCGCCGCCGTCCACATAGCGGGCCACCCGCGAGACCTCTGCCCCCAGGTCGTGGGCCGCCGTCCGCAGCGCGGCCACCACCCGCTCGCCGTGGGATCCGTAGGGCGCCAGGACCGCGAACCGGCGAAGCCCGCTGGCGAACGCATGGCCGACGACCCGGCGAACCTCGGTCTCGGGCCGAAACCCGATCACGTAGACGCCCGGCGCCGCCGCCGTGCCGTCGTTGGACAACGACACCATCGGAACCCCGGCCCGTTGCGCCATCGGCCCGGCGGCACGCGTCGAATCGGCCAGCAACGGCCCGATGATCAGGGCGGCGCCGTCGGAGATCGCGGTTCGGGCGGCGGTCCGCGCGCCGTCCGGCGTGCCGCCGGTATCGAGGAACATCAACTCGAACAACGGGCCGGCACGTTCGAACAGGGCCAGTTGAGCCGCGTTGCGCAGCGCCGTGCCGAGCCGCGCGTGGCGGCCGCTGAGCGGCAGCAGCAGGGCCACGCGCGAGACCCCGGCGGTTTCCGCCTCTCGCGGCTCGAAGGTGTCGAGCGGCGCCGACTGGACCGTCGGCGGGGCCGTGCCGGCGGTTGACGGACCGGCCTCGGCGGCCCGCGTCCGGCGTTCCTGAACCATGTGCCGCGACGGCGGGTTCCGCCACGCCGGCGGCCGGGGCGGCGGGGTGTACGCGGTCCGCGGGGCCGGGGCCGGGGTCGCCGATGGCGGAACGACGACCGGAGCCGGTGTCGCGGGTTGCGTGTCGCCGACGACTCGCGGAGACTGGCAGGCGGTCATCAGCAACAGAACGGCCCCCATCCATGCCGCCCAGGTCGTCCGGTATGCCGTCCGGTCCAGAATCATTGTCGTTCCCTTCCGATGCCGCCGCGCCATCCACGGAACCGCTCGCTCCGGGACTGTATATCGTGGCGACGCCGATCGGCAATGCCGAGGATATCGGGCTGCGCGCCCTGCGCGTGTTGCGCGGCGTCGACGTCGTCGCCTGCGAGGACACCCGGGTGACGGCCCGGCTGGCCGGGCGCCACGGCATCGCCACGCCGCGCACCGCCTACCACGAACACAATGCCGAGCGGGTGCGCCCGATCCTCATGAAGCGCCTCGAAAATGGCGCGAGCGTGGCCCTGGTGTCCGATGCCGGAACCCCGCTCGTCAACGATCCGGGCTTCAGGCTGGTCGGCGACTGCATCGCGGCCGGCGTGGCGGTGACCGCGATCCCGGGTCCGTCGGCGCCGCTCGCCGCCCTGGTGCTGTCGGGCCTGCCCAGCGACCGGTTCCTGTTCGCCGGCTATCCCCCGGCCAGGGCGGCGGCCCGGCGAGCCTGGCTGGGCGAGCTCGCGGCCGTCCCGGCCACCTTGCTGATACTGGAATCGGCCCGCCGCCTGCCGGCCAGCCTGGCCGACATGTCGGCGGTGCTGGGCGCCCGGGCGGCCGCCGTGACGCGCGAGCTGACCAAGCTGTTCGAGGAGGTCCGGCGGGCCCCGCTCGATGCATTGGCCGCCCACTACGCCGAGGCCGGACCGCCAAAGGGTGAGATCGTCGTCGTCGTCGGCCCGCCGACCGGGACCGACGCGACCGACGAGGTCGACCTGGACACCCTCCTGGCGGCCGAGCTGGCGGCCGGCGCGACGCCGCGCGACGCCGTCCAGGCGGTTGCCCGGGCCACCGGACGGCCACGCCGGATGGTCTATGCCCGGGCCCTCGCGATCACCGATTCGAAACCGCAATGACCGTCGCCGGACATCGCGAACGGGGCCGGCGGGCCCGCCGCCGGGGTCTGTCGGCCGAGACCCTCGCGGTCTGGCTGCTGCGCCTGAAGGGCTATCGGATTCTGGCCCGCCGCCATCGGACGCCGGTCGGCGAGCTGGATATCGTCTGTCGGCGCGGTCGCCTGGTCGCCGTCGTCGAGGTGAAGGCGCGGCCGACGACGCGCGCGGCCCTCGAATCGCTGGGCCCCGTTCAACGGCGGCGGATCGTCCGGGCGGCGGCGCTGTTCCTGGCCGGACGCCCCGACCTGGCCGGTCTCGACCTGCGGTTCGATCTGATCGCCTGCCGCCCCGGCGGGCGGCCGCTGCATTTGCCGGACGCCTGGCGGCCCGACGGGTGAACCCGCCGCCGGCCGGCGCGCGTTTCGGGATTGTTAGGAAACACCACACTAGGATTGGGCATTCACCGACGGCAAGCACGGAGCAAGTCCATGCGGTTTCAAGCGATCCTGCTATCGCTCGTCCTGATCCTGGGGGCGGCGGCCTGCGGTCCCACCGGGGTGGCCGTGACGGCCGGCAGCAAGGCGGCCGTCGCGAGTCAGCAGGAGCGGGGGCTGGGCGGCGCCGTCGGCGACCTCGCGATCGAGGCGGCGATTCTCGACGCCTGGTTTCGGCGCGATCATACCTGGCCGGACGCGCTGACCGTCGACGTCTACGATGGCCGGGCGATGGTGACCGGAATCCTGCCCGACGCGGACGACCGGGCCGAGGCGCTGCGTCTGGTCTGGGCGGTGCCCGATGTGCAAACGGTGTACAACGAGATCCAGACCGACGCGCGCGGCTTCATGGACGCCGGGCGTGACACCTGGATCGGCGCCAAGCTGTCGGCCCGGCTGACCTTCGACGCCGAGGTTCGGTCGATCAACTATCAGGTGACCACCGTCAACGGGGTGGTCTATATACTGGGCCATGCCCGGACGCGCGCCGAACGGGACCGGGTCGTGGACCACGCGCGCGACATCGAGCATGTACGCAAGGTCATCCCCCACATCCTGGTGGGCGCCGAGACGATGGGGACCTCCGCTCCCTGACGGCCCGCCGGCAAGGAAGCCACGCCATGACGCTGACCGTCGCCATTCAGATGGACCCCATCGAGAGCATCGACATCGATGCCGATTCGACCTTCGTTCTGGCCCTGGAGGCCCAAAGACGCGGCCATGCCCTTTACCACTACCTGCCGCGCGACCTGGCCTATCGCGACGGCCGGGTGGAGGCGCGGGCGCGGCCGCTGGAGGTGCGGCGCGAGGCGGGCAATCACCATACGCTCGGCGATTCGCGGCTGATCGATCTGGGGACCGAGGCCGACGTGGTGCTGATGCGCCAGGACCCGCCGTTCGACATGGCCTACATCACGGCCACCCACCTGCTCGACCGCATCCATCCGGGGACCCTCGTGGTCAACGACCCGACGGAAGTTCGCAATGCCCCGGAGAAACTGTTCGTCACCCGGTTTCCGGACCTCATGCCGCCGACCCTGATCACCAGCGACCGGGCCCAGATCACCCGCTTCCGGGCCGAGCACGGGGACATCATCCTGAAGCCCCTGTTCGGCAACGGCGGCGCCGGGGTGTTCCATGTCGCGCCGGGCGACGAGAACCTGAACGCGCTCCTGGAGATGTTCACCGAGCTGTATCGGGAGCCGATCATCGTGCAGCGCTACCTGCCGGAGGTCCGGAGCGGCGACAAGCGGATCATCCTCGTCGACGGCCGTCCGGCCGGCGCCGTGAACCGGGTTCCGGCCAAGGGCGAGGCGCGGTCCAACATGCATGTCGGCGGGCGCCCGGAGCGGGCCGGCCTGACGCCGCGCGAGACGGAGATCTGCGCCACCATCGGTCCGGAATTGGAACGACGCGGCCTGGTGTTCGTGGGGATCGACGTGATCGGTGATTACATGACCGAAATCAACGTCACCTCGCCGACCGGCCTGCAGGAGATCGACCGATTCGACAATGTTTGCCTGGAATCCGATCTCTGGGACGCCATCGAGCGGCGCTACCGGGACGGCCGGGTCTAGCTAGAAGGCGCGCGCGACACACTAGGAGAACCATCATGCCGCCGATTCGGATCGCCGCCGCCCTGGCTCTTCTGATCGTTGCCGCCGGGTCCGCCACCGCGCGCGGCGACGATTTCACCCTGCCCTGCGCGGAGGCGCCGCCGGCCGCCGTGACGGCGATTCCGGCGCCGCTCGACAGTCTGGCGCGGGTCCTGTGCACGCGGAGCGGACACCTGATCGTCGCCCGTCCACCGCTCGCCTGGACGCTGCCCGGCGAGCGGCCGATGGTGGTCCTGGCGGTCGACCCGCGCGGCGTCAAGCCGGGCGACGACATCGGCCACGCGGCCCATTTCACGACCATCGATCTCCTCGACGCCACCGAGACCGCGCGGGGGAAGGTCGCCGAGCGGATGCGCGCCGTTCTGCCGCAACACGCCGGAGTGGAGCCGACCGGCATGCGCGGCCTGGGTCTCGTCACCGCCGACGCGCGCCGGATGATCCTGTGGCTGTTTCACGGACCGCGCGGAGCCGACGGCTTCGACCTCTGGGGCACGCTGTGCGGCGACGCGGACTGCGCCTATGACCGCGAGACCCTGACCGGCCTACCGTTTACAATCAAGACGAGAATCCAATAAACTTCTTGCGCCTTGACCGCGCGAGGCCCCATATTGGGTGCGTTGGAGCCACGAAATACAGCCATCGATTGTGGGCTCCGTCCGTCGCGAGGAGCGCGTCCATGGTTGCCCAGATTCATACCGTCGCCTTCCAGGGACTCCACGTCCTCGACGTGGTCGTGCAGGTTCAGATCGCCAGCGGCATGCCGGCCTTCTCGGTGGTCGGGCTGCCCGACAAGGCGGTGGCCGAAAGCCGCGAGCGGGTGCGGTCGGCGCTCACCGCGCTCGGCCTCGCCCTGCCGCCGAAGCGCATCACCGTCAATCTGGCGCCGGCCGATCTAGCCAAGGAGGGCAGTCATTACGATTTGCCCATCGCGCTTGGCATCCTGGCCGCCATGGACGTCCTGCCGGCCGACGACCTCGCCCACTACACGGCGCTCGGCGAGCTGGGCCTGGATGGGCGGATCGCCCCGGCCGCCGGGGTGCTGGCCACCGCCCTACACGCGCATGGCCTGTCGCGGGGCCTGATCTGTCCGGCCGCGCAGGGCGGCGAGGCGGCCTGGGCCGGGGGATCGAACCTGATCGCCGCGCCCGATCTGCTGTCCCTGATCAACCACGTGCGCGGCCGCCAGTGCCTGACCCCGCCGGAACCGCGTCTGGCCGACGACCCGATCCGCCCTCGCGGCCCCGACCTGGCCGACGTCAAGGGGCAGGAGACCGCCAAGCGGGCCCTGGAGATCGCCGCCGGCGGGGGTCACAACATGCTGATGGTCGGCCCGCCGGGATCCGGCAAGTCGCTGCTCGCCGCCTGCCTGCCCGGCCTGCTGCCGCCGCTGTCCCCGGGCGAGGCCCTGGAGGCCAGCATGATCCACTCGCTCGACGGACGCCTGAAGGACGGGCGCCTGCTGACCCGGCGGCCGTTCCGCGAGCCGCATCATTCGGCCTCCATGGCCGCCCTGGTCGGCGGCGGGTTGAAGGCGCGGCCGGGCGAGGTGTCGTTGGCCCATCTGGGGGTGCTGTTTCTGGACGAGCTGCCGGAGTTTCAGCGCGCCGCCCTCGAGGCCCTGCGCCAGCCCCTGGAAACCGGGCGCGCCACGGTCTCGCGGGTCAATGCCCGGGCCACCTATCCGGCGCGGTTTCAACTCGTCGCCGCCATGAATCCCTGCCGGTGCGGGCATCTGGACGACCCGGCGCGGGCCTGCGCGCGGGCGCCGAACTGCGCCGCCGATTATCGGAACCGGCTGTCCGGGCCGCTGCTCGACCGGATCGACATCCATGTCCAGGTGCCGGCGGTGCGCCCGGATGACCTGATGTTGCCGCCGCCGGCCGAGACATCGGCCGACGTGGCGGCCCGCGTCGCGCGGGTGCGGTGCCTGCAGGCCGAACGCTACCGGGAGTGGGGCATCCGCACCAACGCCGAGGCCGACGGCAAGCTCCTGGACGCGGTGGCGCGGCCGGACGACGCGGGACGAAAGCTGCTCGGCGAGGCGGCGGCCAAGTTCGGCCTGTCGGCGCGCGGCTACCATCGGGTGCTGCGTCTCGCCCGAACCCTGGCCGATCTGGCCGGCGAGGCGGCGGTCGGCCGGATTCACGTCGCCGAGGCCCTGGCCTACCGCCATGTTCCGCCCGGACGGCGGGCAACCAGGGCGGCGTGACGGCACCACGGCCTGTCGTTTTGATAGGGCCGCGCGGTATCCGAAACCCGAATTTTTCATTTCGAGTTCATACCGATTTGGAATCCGTGGGACTCCGCGCGCCGGCATTGATCGATGGCGGGCGCGACCCATCCCGAGAGAAACCGGTTCAGGCCAGCAGATAGGCCAGAACGGCGTTCAGGCGCTTGCGCCCGTCGTCCGTCGCCCGCACCCGGGTCCCGTCGACCACGAGAAACCCGTCATCGCATAGCGTTCGCAATCGTTGTGAATTCAGAATATTTTGTGGCGGCGCGCCGAGATCGATGCCCTCGACCAACCGCAGGCCCATCAACAGGCGCTCGTCCCGCCGCTCGTCCGGGGTCAGGGCGATTCGATCCAGGGTGCCATGGCCCCGTGCCGCGACCTGGCGCCGCCACCCGTCGGGATCGGATCGGCGGCGCACGGCGTGGGGGAGTCCGGCGATCGTTTCGCGGCCATGCGCGCCGGGACCGATCCCCAGGTAGTCGCCACCCCGCCAATAGGTCAGATTATGGCGCGACTCGGCGCCCGGGCGGGCGTGATTGGAGATCTCGTAGGCGGGCAGCCCGGCCGCGTCGAGGCTGTCCCGGGTCAGGTCGTACAGGCGTTCGGCCATTTGCTCGTCGGCCGTTTGGCGGCCGTCCCCGGCGAACCGGGTGCCGGGCTCGATCGTCAGTTGATAGGCCGAAAGATGGTCCGGTGCGCAGGCAAGCGCCGTCCCCAGGTCCTCGATCCAGGCGGCCTCGGTCTGTCCCGGGCGGGCATAGAGCAGGTCGAGCGAAACACGGGGAAACGTCTCCCGGGCCAGCGATGCCGCTCTTCGGGCCGCCGCGGAGTCGTGGACCCGTCCCAGG
Organism: Magnetospira sp.; assembly: GCA_028282245.1. Lineage (GTDB taxonomy): Bacteria > Pseudomonadota > Alphaproteobacteria > Rhodospirillales > Magnetospiraceae > JANQGL01. Next base: position 36,042 of record JANQIL010000009.1, on the reverse strand, counting down.
TCGCGAAGCGCGATGTCGTCGAAACTCTGCACGCCGAGTGACAGCCGGCCGACCCCGGCGGCCCGGATGTCGCGGAACCGTTCTGCGTCGATGGCGCCCGGGTTGGCCTCCAGGGTAATTTCGATATCGGAATCAATCGTCCAGAGGGCCGCCGCGCGATCCAGCAGGGCCGCCACCGTCGCCGGATCCATCAGCGACGGCGTGCCGCCGCCGAGGAACACCGAGGTCAGGCGCCGCCGTCCCAGGATGGCGGCCGAATGATTCAGTTCGGCCAGCAGCGCCCGGCGCCAGGCGGCCTGATCGACGGCGCCCGCGACGTGGCTGTTGAAATCACAGTACGGACACTTGGCCAGACAGAAGGGCCAATGAATATACAGGGCGAGGGGGCTGGTCATGACGGCCTCGCGCGCCGGCCGGGCGGTCGGTTCGCGCGGATGGCGCAAAGAAAACGGCCCGCACCGGGTGAGCGCGGGCCAGTGATCGTATAGGGCCAATGAAGAGGATCGTACACGCTCTCGATCGCGAAGGGAATGTCTTTCCGAAAAATTCGCCACGGACGCATCGTGTTTCAAATGTCCATGGCAAGGTTTCCCCCTGTTTCCATATCGACTCTCTTGCCGAATGGCGAACGCGAATGGATGGCGGTCAAACCTTGTCTAACCCGAGGCGATGGGTGTCCATCAATCGGTCAGATCGTCCCAGAGTTCCTTCACCTTGGCGAAAAAGCCGGCCGACTCCGGATTGTTGCCACGATCGTTGTCGTCGGTTTCGCGCTGGAACTCCTCCAGCAATTCCTTCTGGCGGTGGCTCAGGTTGACCGGCGTCTCGACCATCGACTGCACGAACATATCGCCGCGCGCCGTCGAACGGAGCACCGTCATGCCCTTTCCCTTGAGGCGGAACTGGTGTCCCGACTGGGTGCCGGCCGGAATCGCCACCCGGGCCCGCGCGCCGTCGACCGTCGGCACCTCGATGGAGCCCCCGAGGGCCGCCGTGGTCATCGGAATCGGCACCCGGCAGAAAATGTTGGCGCCCTCGCGCTGGAAGATGCGGTGCGGCTTCAGGGACAGGAAGATATAGAGATCGCCCGGCGGGCCGCCGCGCACGCCCGCCTCGCCCTCGCCGGCCAGCCGGATGCGGGTGCCTTCCTCGACTCCCGGCGGGATGGTCACCGCAAGGGTCTTCTCCTCGTCCACCCGGCCGGTGCCGCCGCAGGCGCGGCAGGGGTCCTTGATCACCCGGCCGGCGCCGTGGCAGTTCGGGCAGGTCCGTTCGACGGTGAAGAAGCCGGATTGCGCCCGGATACGCCCGGTGCCGTGGCAGGTGGGGCAGGAGACCGGCGGCTTGCCGCCCTCGGCGCCGCTGCCGTCGCAGGCGCCGCAAGGGACCGCGGTGCGCACCCGGATGTTGGTCTTGGCGCCCTTGAAGGCCTCCTCCAGGGTGACCTCCATGTTGTAGCGCAGGTCGGCGCCATGGTTGCTGGTGCCGCCCTGGCGACCGCCGGACGCGAAATTGCCGAACATCTCCTCGAAGATGTCGGCGAAGCCGCCGAATCCGCCGCCGCCGCCGAATCCGCCGGCGCCGCCCGCCCCGCCCTGCTCGAAGGCGGCATGGCCGAAGCGGTCGTAGGCGCCCCGTTTCTGGGGGTCCTTCAGGACGTCATAGGCCTCGCTGATGTCCTTGAACTTCTGTTCGGCCACCTTGTCGCCCGGGTTGCGGTCCGGATGATGCTGCATCGCCAGCTTGCGATAGGCCTTCTTGAGGTCGGCCTCGGAGGCGTCGCGGCCGACTCCCAGAAGTTCGTAATAGTCGCTTTTGGCCATGGTGGTCCCTCGGGCGTCGAGAAGCCGGGTCCGGGAACGGTCAGCGCTTGCGCTTGCCGTCCGGATCGACTTCCTCGAAATCGGCGTCGACCACCTTGGAATCGTCGTCGGGGGTGGTTCCGCCGCCGCCCGTCGCATCGGACTCGGCGGAGGCCGAGGCGTCCTCCTGCTGTGCCTTGTACATCGCCTCGCCGAGCTTCATCGATGACTGGGCCAGGGCGTCGGCGCGGGTCTTGATGGCCTCCAGGTCGTCGCCGTCCATGACCTCGCGCACCGCCGCCATGTCGCCCTCGATGGCCGAGCGGGTGGCCGGATCGACCTTGTCGCCGAACTCGCCCAGGCTCTTCTCGGTGGCGTGCAGCATGGCGTCGGCGTGGTTGCGGGCCTCGACCAGCTCGCGTCGCGTCCGGTCGGCCTCGGCGTTGGCCTCGGCCTCCTTGACCATCTTCTCGATGTCGCCGTCGGACAGGCCGCCGGAGGCCTGGATGCGGATCTGCTGCTCCTTGCCGGTCGCCTTGTCCTTGGCGGTCACGTGCACGATGCCGTTGGCGTCGATGTCGAAGGTCACCTCGATCTGCGGCACGCCGCGCGGCGCCGACGGGATGCCGACCAGATCGAACTGGCCCAGCAGCTTGTTGTCGGCCGCCATCTCGCGCTCGCCCTGGAATACCCGGATGGTGACTGCGGTCTGCCCGTCCTCGGCGGTCGAGAAGACCTGGCTCTTGCGGGTCGGGATGGTGGTGTTGCGATCGATCAGCCGGGTGAACACGCCACCCAGGGTCTCGATGCCGAGCGACAGCGGAGTGACGTCGAGCAGCAGCACGTCCTTGACGTCGCCCTTCAGAACGCCGCCCTGGATGGCGGCGCCGGTCGCCACGACCTCGTCCGGGTTGACGCCCTTGTGCGGCTCGCGGCCGAAGAATTCCTTCACCCGGGCCTGCACCTTGGGCATGCGGATCATGCCGCCGACCAGGATCACCTCGTCGATCTCGCCGGCCGTCACTCCGGCGTCCTTGAGCGCCTTCTTGCAGGGCTCGATGGTGCGCTCGATCAGGTCGTCGACCAGGGCTTCCAGCTTGGCGCGGGTCAGCTTGATGTTGAGGTGCTTCGGGCCCGAGGCGTCGGCGGTGATGAACGGCAGGTTGACCTCGGTCTGCATGGAGGACGACAGCTCGATCTTGGCCTTTTCGGCGGCCTCCTTCAGGCGCTGCAGGGCCAGACGGTCCTGGCGCAGGTCGATGCCCTGCTCCTTTTTGAACTCGTCGGCCAGATATTCGATGATGCGGGCGTCGAAGTCCTCGCCGCCGAGGAAGGTGTCGCCGTTGGTGGATTTCACCTCGAACACCCCGTCGCCGATCTCCAGGATCGAGATGTCGAAGGTACCGCCGCCCAGGTCATAGACCGCGATGGTCCCGCCGTGCTTCTTGTCCAGGCCGTAGGCCAGCGCCGCGGCGGTCGGCTCGTTGATGATGCGCAGCACGTCCAGGCCGGCGATGCGGCCGGCGTCCTTGGTCGCCTGGCGCTGCGAATCGTTGAAGTAGGCCGGAACGGTGATCACCGCCTGGGTGACCTTCTCGCCCAAGTGGGCCTCCGCCGTTTCCTTCATCTTCTGGAGGATGAAGGCGGATATCTGCGACGGGCTGTACTTGCCACCATGGGCCGATACCCAGGCATCGCCGTTGTCGCCCTTGATGATGGCGTAGGGCACCAGGCCCTTGTCCTTCTCGGTCAGGGGATCGTCGTAGCGGCGGCCGATCAGGCGCTTGATGGCGAACAGGGTGTTCTCGGGGTTGGTCACCGCCTGGCGCTTGGCCGGCTGGCCGATCAGGCGCTCGCCGCCCTCGGCGAAGGCGACCATCGACGGGGTGGTGCGGGCGCCCTCGGCGTTCTCGATCACCTTGCCGTCCTTGCCGTCCATGAGGGCGACGCAGGAATTGGTCGTCCCGAGGTCGATGCCGATTACCTTGCTCATGGCTTCATATCTCCTTCGCGGCGGACGGGCCGGGCCCCGGTGGGCACGCCGGGCCGTCCCCGATCGTTTTCTGGTTTCCGAAACCGGGTGTCCATGAAACGGTCATGGAGCGTTTGGGGTTATATAGGCCGGCCCGACAGAGCGCGCAACGGGGCTGCGGCCTCCGCTGCCTCCCTTTTTGACCACCCGGCGCCGGCGCGCCTCCGCGCCGGCCCTCTTCCACGGGGCCGGGCCCCGGGAGCGCGGGGGCGGCAAGGGTCGGTCGTTTCCGAACACATACCTTATTCCCCGTCACGGTTACCTCGGGCGGGCGGCGGTGCCGTTCGAAGTGGTCGTTATCCCCGTTTCAGGTTTTCCCGGAACGCGGCCCATTTCGAGGCGCCGTGCCGGCGCATGTTCTTATCCGTCATCCCGAACGGGAAGGCATGGACCCGGATGAAGGGCTATCCGTTCAAATATGCCGCCCGCATCGGGGTCCAAATCTCCTCGATGGGCCGGTTTCGATCCCGTCCGAGGGGCCAGGGACTCTTCGCCATGGCAGTAGCACCCGGCGGAAACGCAATCGCCGTGCACCATCAGGTGGGCGCCCGTCCGACCATGCGCCCGGTCGTGGGTGTTCGAGCCGCCCAGGCCTAACGAGTAGCGCCGGTGTCCCGGCGCGTCATAGCTCCTCGTCCACCTGGGCGCCCGAGTCCGGCCGCCCGGCGGCATCCCGCGCCTTGTCGTAAGCGGTCTGCCGGCCGCCCGGCGGCGGCGGGGAATCGGCCTCCACAGCCGGCGTCGCTTCCGTCTCCGGCTTCGGGCCGCCCTTCGAGACCCCGACCTTGGCCGGCCGCAACAGACGGTCCTGGATCGTGTAGCCGGCCTCGATGACCTGCACCACCATTCCGGACGGCATGTCGGGCAACGGCACCTCGAACAGGGCGTCGTGCACCTTGGGGTCGAACCGAACGCCGTCGGCCGGCACCTCGACCACGCCGAACGTCTCCAACACCCGGCCCAGTTCCTTGGCCGTCATGCCGATTCCGTCGATCAGCGACTTCACCGCCTCGTCGGCCATCGTTTCCTCGGGTACGCTGCCCAGGCCGCGCGCCAGGTTGTCGGCCACCGGAAGGATCGCCTTGGCGAAATCGGCCACCGCGTACTTGCGGCCCTGCTCGATCTGGATGTCGGCCCGTCGCCGCACGTTCTCCATTTCCGCCGCGGCGCGCCGCCACTTGTCGTCCAGGGCCGCCACCAGGGTCTCCAGCTCGGCGATTCGCGCCGCCGGGTCGGGCTCCGCCGTCTCCGGGACGGTCTCGGCGGCGGTGTCGTCGTCCGGGGCGGTCCGTGGCGCCGGTTCGGACGCCGCCGCGCCCTCGGCGGTGTCGTCGGCCGGCGGCGGCGGGTGGTCGGGGGTGTCTGCCATGGGGGGTCGTGCCTCCGTTATCCGAGAATGCGGCCCAGCACCCGGGCCGTGTAGTCGACCATCGGGATGATCCGGGCATAGTTCATGCGGGTCGGCCCGATGACCCCGATGGCGCCGACGATCCGCTCGCCGCCGCCCCGGTAGGGCGACACGATCAGCGAACAGCCGGCGGTGCCGAACAGTTGGTTTTCCGAGCCGATGAAAATCTGCACTCCGCTCGCCCGCTCGGTCAGTTCGAGCAGGTTGAGCATGGTTTCCTTGCGTTCCAGAATGGCGAACAGGGACCGGATGCGCTCCAGGTCGGCCACCGCCTCCAGATCCTCCAGCAGGTGGGCCCGGCCGTGCACGATCAGCGCCCCGAGGCTGGCGTCGCCGCTCCAGGTGGCGAGTCCGCTCGACACCACGCGGGCGGTCAGATCGTTCAGCTCGCCGCGCTGGTTGTCCAGTTCGGCGAGGATGTCGGCCTGGGCCTCGCCGACCGTGCGCCCGACCAGGCGCGCCGACAGGAAATTGCTCGCCTCGACCAGGGCCGATGGCGGCAGGCCGGTCGGCACGTCGAGAATTCGGTTCTCGACCAAGCCGCTCTCGGTCACCATCACCACCAGGGCGCGGCCCGGCGACAGGGCGACGAACTCGATGTGCTTGAGCGGACTCTCGATCTTCGGGGCCATCACCAGGCCGGCGCAATGCGACAGCCCGGACAGGGTCTGGCCGGCCTCGTCGAGCATCCCCTCCAGGCTGCGTCCGGAGCCGGCGACCCGCGCGTCCAGGTCGCGCCGCTCGCTCTCGGTGAGGTCGCCGATCTCCAGCAGCCCGTCCACGAACAGGCGCAGCCCGGCGTCGGTCGGCATCCGGCCGGCCGAGGCGTGCGGGGCGTGCAGCAGGCCGATATCCTCCATGTCGGCCATCACGTTGCGGATGGTGGCCGCCGACAGCCGGCTGTCGAGCCGCCGGGAGAGGGTGCGCGAACCGACCGGCTCGCCGGTCTCCAGGTAGGCGTCGACCAGACTGCGGAAGATCTCGCGCGATCGTTCGTTCAATTCGCTGATCATGGCGCGCGAAATGTAGGCGCGAGGCGGAAGGGCGTCAATGTGGGGAGCGCGTCCGAGAACATGCCGATGGCGGAAACCGATCCCCGCCATCGGCGCCAAGGGATTGATCCGAAAAGAATTGGGTGGTTCGGGTCGATTGTGGCGCGGTATCCGGGCGATCCCGGTGGAATCGGCCGCCGATCCACTAGAACCGGCGCTCGGCGATCAGCGATTCGTCCATGTTGTCAAGACGGATGTATTGGGCGAGCACATGCATCAACGCCTGATGGCAGTCCTCGATCACTCCGTAATTGTCGGCCTCCACGTGCAGGCGGACATGCGCCAAACCGGTCATCCGGCCCCCCGAGAAGCCGGTGAGGGCGATGACCAGCAGTCCGTTGTCGCGCGCCCAGCGCGCGGCGCGGACCACGTTCTCGGAATCGCCCGACGAACTGACCACCAGCAGCAGATCGCCGGGCCGGGCGTCGGTGCGCAGCGGATAGGCGAACACCTCGTCGTAGGAGATGTCGTTGGCGATGGCGGTCAGCATCGGGATGTTCGATGCCAGCGAAATGATCCTCGGCACCAGGTCGGTGTCGGTCTGCACCAGCTTGGCGTGATCGCCGACGAAGCTGTCGGCGATCGAGGCCGAGCCGCCGTTGCCGCAAACATAGAGCCGCGCCCCGCCACGGTAGGCGTCGACCAGCAGGCGCGCCGCCTCGGCGAGCGCGGCGCGGTCGACCGAGGCCAGGGCGCGGGCGATCCGTTGCGCGTAGGCATCGAAGTATCCGGCGATGTCCGGATACCGTTGGTCCGGAAAGGTCATGGGGCGCTCGTGGTTGGTTCGGCGGGACAGGAATAGCGGAGGACGGCGCGCAAAGTCCAGACCGCGATCCGATTACCCCGGATCGGCATCGCCGCGATCCGGAGGGCGCGCGCGCGCCGGGGACCGAAACGGGTGGTCGGGAACGCGAGCAACAGCCGATTCGCTTCCGCGTCCGCCGCGCGGAGCCGTGTTGCGACGGCCGGCCACGTCGCCTCGGCGCACTCGAATCGGATTCCGGTCGGATTCCGATGGGCGCGGCCCGTTCTAATCCGATGCCGGATCGGTCTGGTCGGCGAGGGTGCGCAGCTGTCGGCTCGCCACCGCCAGCATGGGGAAATCGGGGGTGTCGCCGGCCCACATCTCGGCCAGCATCTGTTCGGTGCGCGACACCGCGTCCTGATTGTCGGCGACCCAGGCCTCGATCGCCTCCGAGGCGTCCCGGTCGGGGCCGTCGCTCGACCCCAGGACCCGCGACGCCAGCGTCATCTGCAAGCCATAGAGATCCTCGATCATCGATCCCACGGCGAGCTTGGTCCAGTGGGTGTCGGCCTTCAGGCGCTCCGCCGATGCCCGCATGTAGCCCAGCCGGAGCCGGCCCCCGAGCGCGAAATAGTGACGCGCCACGCTGTCCACGGATCGCCGGTGACGATCGCCGAGGCGCACGATATCGCACCCGGACACAAGGACGATCAGGCCGGCCACCCGGCGCGCCAGTTCGTCGGGCACGCCGCGCTCGCAGAGATCGCGGGTCCGCCGCCGCAGGTCGGCCGCGGCATTTTCGGCCAGCACCGAATCGAGCCGCGCGGTCAGGTCGCTCACGCCGGGTCCGTACATGTCCAGGCTCCGGCCGATGTCGAGCGGAGTCTGTCCATGGCGCAGGAACCACAACACGCTGCGGTCGATCAGCCGGTTGACCTCCAGCATCATGGACGTCTGCACGTCGGCCGGCACCCGGTTGTCCAGCGCCTCGATGGCCGCCCACAGATCGCGCAGCCCGAACACCGCGCGGGTGATCAGATAGGCGCGCGCCACCTGGGCCGGCGGGACGCCGGTCTTCTCCAGGATCTGGGTCACGAAATAACCGCCGACCCGGTTGATCATGCTGTTTGTCACGTGGGTGGCGATGATCTCGCGGCGCAGCCGGTGGCCGTCGATGGCGGCACGGAACCGCTCGCGCAGGGCGGACGGGAAATAGCGCACCAGATCCTCGGCCAGGAACGGATCGTCGGGCAGGTCGGAGTCCTTGATCTGGTCGAACAGCCAGATCTTCGAATAGGGCATCAGGATCGAGATTTCCGGCCGCGTCAGCCCGATGCCGGCGGAGTCCCGCTCGGCCAGGGTTTCGTCGTCCGGCAGGTGTTCCACCGCGCGGTCGAGCCGTCCCGCCCGCTCCAGCATCCGCATCAGGCGGGTCTGCTGGTCCAGGACCTCGTTGCCCTGCCGGGCGACGACGCCGATCGCCTGGGTCTGAAGGTAGTTGTCGCGCAACACCAGGTCGCCGACCTCGTCGGTCATCTCGACCAGCAGGGCGTTGCGTTGTTTCGCGGTGAGGTCCCCGTCGGCCACCACCTTGTCCAGCAGGATCTTGATGTTGACCTCGTGGTCCGAGCAGTCGACGCCGGCCGAGTTGTCGATCGAGTCGGTGTTCAGGCGGCCGCCGCGCAGCGCGAACTCGATGCGCCCGGGCTGGGTGAGACCGAGGTTGGCCCCCTCGCCGATCACCTTGCAGCGCAGGTCCGCCGCGTTGATCCGCACCGCGTCGTTGGCCCGGTCGCCGGCATCGGGATGGGTTTCATGGCTCGCCTTCACGTAGGTGCCGATACCGCCGAACCACAGCAGGTCGACCGGCGCCGCGAGAATCGCCCGCACCAGATCCGATGGCGTCAGGCTGTCGCGGGTCAGGCCGAGCAGGGCCCGGATCTCGGGCGTCACGACGATCCGCTTGACGGTTCGCCGAAAGATCGCGCCGCCGGACGACAGCAGGGCGGTGTCGTAGGCGTCCCAGCCGCGCACCGAGTCGAACAACCGACGCCGCTCGGCGAACGAGGTTTCCGGGTCCGGATCCGGATCGAGGAAGATGTGCAGGTGGTTGAAGGCGGCAACCAGACGGATGTGCGGCGACAGCAGCATGCCGTTGCCGAACACGTCGCCGCCCATGTCGCCGACCCCGGCCACCGTGAAATCCTGGGCCTGCGTGTTGACGCCGATTTCCCGGAAGTGCCGTTTCACGGATTCCCAGGCGCCCTTGGCGGTGATGCCCATTTTCTTGTGGTCGTAGCCGAGCGATCCGCCGGAGGCGAAGGCGTCGCCGAGCCAGAATTCGTAGTCCGCCGCCACCCCGTTGGCGATATCGGAGAACGTGGCGGTGCCCTTGTCGGCGGCGACCACCAGATAGGGATCGTCCGCGTCGTGGCGCACCACGTCGCGCGGCGCCGTCACCCCGTCCCCGACCCGGTTGTCGGTCAGGTCCAGAAGACCCCGGATGAAGTTCCGATAGCAGGCGATGCCCTCGTCGAGCAGGGCCTGCCGGCCGCCGTTGACCGGCGGCCGCTTGACCACGAAGCCGCCCTTCGAGCCGACCGGGACGATGACCGCGTTCTTGACCTGCTGGGCCTTCATCAGGCCCAGGACCTCGGTCCGGAAGTCCTCCAGCCGATCCGACCAGCGCAGGCCGCCGCGCGCCACCGGCCCGCCGCGCAGATGAATGCCTTCCGTCCGCGCGCTGTAGACGAAGACTTCGCGCCATGGCCTGGGCAGCGGCAGATCCTCGATGGCCTGGCTGTTCAGCTTGAACGACAGATAGGGCTTCGGATCGCCGTCGGCCCCGGGCTGGTAGAAGTTGGTCCGCAGCGTGCTCTCGACCAGATTGACGAACCGTTTGAGGATACGATCCTCGTCGGCGCTCGCGACCGCCTCCAGGCGCTCCGTCACCTGGCCCAGCAGGGCCTCCGTGGCGGCCCCGCGGTCGGCCTCGCGGGCCGGGTCGAAGCGGGCCTGGAACAGGTTGATGATCAGTCGCGTGATCTCCCGGTTGCCGACCAGGGTCTGTTCCATGTAGGCCTGCGAGAACGGGATCGCCGTCTGGCGCAGGTATTTGCAATAAGCGCGCAGCACCACCACCTGACGCCAGCTCAGTCCGGCCGACAGCACCAGGGCGTTGAAACCGTCGCTTTCCGCCTCGCCGGCCCAGACCCGCCCGAACGCTTCCTTGAACGGTTCCCGAAGCGCCCCCAGGTCGATCTCGTTGCCGTCGCGGCCGCGCAGCCCGAAGTCGTGAATCATGATCGGGCCGTCGCCGTCGCCGTCGGCCGGACGGATGGCGAACGGCACCTCGTCGATGACCCGGAATCCCATGTGTTCGAGGATCGGAAGGGCATCGGACAACGGCACGGCGCCGCCCGGATGATAGATCTTCAGGCGCACGTGGTTGGCCGGCGCGGTGATCGGCCGGTAGAGCGTGGTCACCAGGGCGACGGCGTCGCGCGCCTGTTCCAGCCGCTCGATGTCGGTCACCGCGGCGTCGGCCGAGAACTGATCGCTGTAGCCGGGCGGAAAGGCCGCGCCATAGCGGGCGAACAGGCGCAGGCCCCTCTCCTCGCCCAGCGCGCCGACAAGCGCCTGGCGCAGGTGGTCGGGCCAGGCGCGGGCGGCGTCGACGATCCGCTGCTCGACCGGGTCGATGTCGGCCGGAGCCTCGTCGTCCGGATTCGTGCGCAGGATCACGTGCACGCGGGCCAGTGGGGTATCGTTGATCTGGATGTAGTACGCCGCGACCTCGCCCTTGAAGGAGTCGACCAGAATGTCCTGGATGCGGAACCGGAGGGCGGTCGTGTAGCGGTCGCGCGGCACGAAGACCAGACAGGAGATGAAACGGCCGAAATCGTCGCGGCGCAGGAACAGGGCGACGCGCGGACGTTGTTGCAGATGAACGATTCCCTGGGCGATCGACAGCAGATCGGAATCGCCGATTTGAAACAGCTCGTCGCGCGGGAAGGTTTCCAGCACGTTGAGCAGGACCTTGCCGTCGTGGCTGTCGAGCGGCAGCCCGGCGGCCTCCAGCAACCGGTGGACCTTGCCGGACAGATAGGGGATGCCGCGCGGGCTCTGGTTGTAGACGGACGCCGTGAACAGGCCCACGAACACATGCTGGCCAATCACCCGGCCCTCGTCGTCGTGGTACTTGACGCACAGGGTGTCGGTATGCACGGCGCGGTGCACGGTGGACCGCAGGTTGGCCTTGGTGACCATCATCACGTCGGGGCGGTGGACGAAGGCGCGCAACTCGACGGGCAGCGGGCGGCCATCCAGCATCCGGTCGAACACCGGTCGCTCGCCGCGCGTCAGCACGCCCAGCATGCGTTCCGGGTCGAGGCGGAGACGACGTTCGGACTCCGGACCGACGAAGGCGCAGTCCTGATAGCCGAGGAACGTGAAGTTGCCGTCGCGGATCCAGGCCAGAAAGGCCTTTACGTCGGCCACCGCCTCCTCGGGCAGGTTGGCGGGCGGTGTCTCCAGATCGTCGATCACCTCCGACAGCTTGCCGTGCATGGCCTGCCAATCGTCCACCGCGGCCCGGGTGTCGGCCAGCACGTCCTCGATCCGATCGGCGAGGCGGGTCAGCGCCGCCTCGTCCGACTGCCGGGTGGCCTCCACCTGGATCATCGATTCCGTGGCGCCGCCGGATTCGCCGTCGGCGTCCGGAAAATCGACCAACCGGCCCTCGGCGTCGCGGGTGACCGCGAGAACCGGGTGAATGAGCTTATGCACCTCCAGGTCCTCGTCGTTGAGGATCGCGGTCACCGAGTCGATCAGAAACGGCATGTCGTCGTTGACCGCCTCGATCACCGTGCGGTGCGACCGCCAGCCGTGTTCCTCGGGGCGCGGGTTGTAGACCCGCACCTTGGCGGTGTCGGGGGCGCGACGCTCGGCGAACCGCCACAGGGCGAGACCGCCACCGAGCAGCGTTTCGACCGGTTCGTCCAGCAGGTCGTCGGCCGGCACCCTCCGATAGAAGGCGCGCAGGAAAATCTCGGCCAGACGGGCCGGTTCGTCGTCGAGACGCTGATGGACCTCCGCGACCACCCGGTCGACGAGGTCGGCTTTCTGCTTGTCGGTCATGGGCGCCATGGATCGAGGGTTTTCAGCCGTGAAGAGCGACCGGCCGAAAACGGCCGATCCCAATTCAAACTACTCTAAAACCGTCGTCAAAAAAATAGGAATACGACGTATTACGAGTAAAAAGCCGCGCCGATACGCCGGCCGGCACCCTCGGGGGCTAATCGAAAATGCCTTCCAGCCAGCCCTTTTCCTTTTTCTCGATGGTCGGCGTATCGCCCTCGCCGAGTGGTTGGCCGAGCGCCTGGTTCTGTCGGATCCGCTGCGCTTCCTTGGGCGCGTCGACCGCGTCCCCCGGTTCGGGAGCCTCCCGCCAGAACAGCAGGGAGTCCGTGAAGCTGCTCTCGGCCTCGATGAGGGCGGTGGTCTCCCGGTTGATCTCGTCGCGGATGGCCGGATCGATGCCGACCGCCCCGGCTTGGCGCAGCAACGCCCGGAGTCCGGGTGAAGCATCCTCCGACTCGACCGGACGGAGCGCGCGACCGGCCAGCATGGCCCGCTTGGCGTCGACCGACGGGTCGCGGGTGTCCGGACGCTCGGTGCCCGGAGTCGGCGGGCGGAGCCCGAACTCCGGCGGCAGGCTGAGCGGCGCCCGCGAATAGACGGCGAACTCGTCGGGCGGGCGCTTCTCCTGAATGCCCAGGACTTCCTTGGTGTTGCCGCAACCGCCCAGGATCCCGGCGGCGATGACGACGGCGACCGTTGCCGCGATGCGTCTCATGGCGTTTCGCTCCCGGTTGACGGTTCCTTTGTAGGCCTTTGCCGATCGTGGAACAAGCTATCCGCGACCAGCAGCACGGCGCCGACCACGATGGCCGAGTCGGCCACGTTGAAGGCCGGCCAATGGAGTCCGAGGGCGTGGAAGTCGAGGAAGTCGGCCACCGCGCCGTAGCGCAGACGGTCGATCAGGTTGCCCGTCGCGCCGCCGACGATCAGGCCGATCAGGGCCGCGAGCGCGGTTCGGTCGGTGCGCGCCATCCAGACGACAAGCCCGACGACGACCACGACCGCGATGGCGGGAAACAGCCAATCGCCCGGACCACCCATGTCGCTGAACAGCCCGAAGCTGATGCCGCGATTCCACACCATCACGATGTTGAGGAATCCGGTCACCTCGATCACCCGCGGCGGGTCCATCACCCGCTCGACGATCCACAGCTTGCTGGCCTGATCGACCAGAATCACCAGGAGCGCCAGGCCGAGTCCGATCGCGAGGCGGCGCCGCACCACGTGCCTCAACCGGCCAGCGCCGGGTGGCCGTCCACCGCCCCGGCGCAACGGCCGCAGAGGCCGGGCCGGCCGTGCGCCCCGACATCGGGCCGCACCTGCCAGCAACGGTCGCACTTCCCGCCCTCGGCCAGGTCGACCACCACGCCGACCCCGGCCACCGAGTCGTCCGTGTAGGCGCCCTCGGGCGGCGCTTCCTCGATGAGGGTAACGGCGGACGTGATGGTGATTTCCGCCAGATCCAGGCCGTCCAGCGCCGCCAGATGATCGGATGTCGCGTGGATCGTCGGATGGGCCTGAAGGCTGGCGCCGATGCGCTTGGCGGCGCGTTCCTTCTCCAGCGCCCCGGTGACCACCCGCCGCAGTTCGCGCACCCGCCGCCATCTGTCGGCCAGGGCGTCGTCCCGCCAGTCGTCCGGGATGTCCGGGAACGGACGCAGGTGGACGCTGCCGTCGTCGCTCGGGTTGCGGGTCAGCCAGGCTTCCTCGGCGGTAAAGCAGATGAACGGCGCCAGCCAAGCGGTCAGGGTGTCGAACAGGATGTCGAGCACCGTGCGGGCGGCGCGCCGGCGGACCGAGTCCACGGGATCGCAGTACAGGCTGTCCTTGCGGATATCGAAATAGAAGGCCGACAGCTCGACCGCGCAGAAACCGTGCAGTTTCTCGAACAGCGCATGGAACTCGAAATCCTCGCAGGTCCGCCGCAGATCCTTGTCCAGCACCCACAGGCGGTGCAGCACCCAGCGTTCGAGATCCGGCATCTCGGCCAGGGGCAGCCGCTCGGACTCCCGGAAGCCGTCCAGGTTGCCGAGCAGGTAGCGCAGGGTGTTGCGCAGCCTGCGGTACATGTCGCCCGTCTGCTTGAGGATGTCCGGGCCGATGCGCAGGTCCTGCGCGTAATCCGAGGCCAGCACCCAAAGGCGCAGGATATCGGCGCCCTGGTTGTCGCAGACGTCCTGCGGACTGACGACGTTGCCCAGCGACTTGCTCATCTTCTGGCCGTCCTCGGCCATCACGAAGCCGTGGGTGAGCACCGCCTCGTAGGGCGCCCGGCCTCGGGTGCCGCAGGACTCCAGCAGCGACGAATGGAACCAGCCGCGATGCTGGTCCGAGCCTTCCAGATAGAGCGAGGCCGGCCATGTCAGGTTCGGGTCGTTCTCCAGCACGAAGGCGTGGGTGGAGCCGGAATCGAACCACACGTCGAGAATATCGGTGACCGGCTCGAAGTCGGCGGCCGTGTATTCGTTGCCCAGAAAATCCTGCGGGTCGCGCGTGAACCAGGCGTCCGCTCCGTCCTCCCGGAACGCCCGCACCACGCGGTCCATCACCGCCTGATCGCGCAGCGGCTCGCCGGTCGCCCTGGAGACGAACACCGCGATCGGCACCCCCCAGGCGCGCTGCCGCGACACGCACCAGTCGGGTCGGCTCTCGATCATCGAGCGCAGTCGGACCTGGCCCGAGGCGGGGACGAAACGGGTCTCGTCGACCGCCGCCAGGGCCTTGTCCCGCAGGCCGTTGGTGGCCATGGAGATGAACCACTGCGGCGTGTTGCGGAAGATCAGCGGCGCCTTGGAGCGCCAGGAATGGGGATAGCTGTGAACCAGCTTGCCCTTGGCCAGCAGACGGTCGTGGTTGGCCAGTTCGCGCAGCACCGCCCAGTTGCCCGGGAAATCGAACTTGCGCGGCCCCTTGACCTCCAGCACCCTCACCCCGGCGAACAGCGGCACGTGGTCGAAAAAGGCGCCGTCCGGACCCACCGTCTCCGGCACCGCCACCCCGTTGGCGATGCCCAGTTCCCAGTCCTCCTGGCCGTGGCCCGGCGCGATGTGCACGAAGCCGGTGCCGGTATCCACCTCGACGAATCCGGCGGCCAGCAGGCGGACGTCGAAGTCGTAGCCGGAGCCGTGGAACGGGTGCGCGCAGACGGTGCCGGCGAGATCGGCGCCCTTCAGTCGGTGCTCGATCCGGTGGGCGGCGATCCCGGCCGCCCGGCAGACGTCGGCGACGAGACTTTCGGCGACGACGAGCGTCTCGCCGGTCCGGGCGAGGCTCCCCTCGGCCACCTCGTCGACCCGCAACGCCACGTAGTCGATTCCCTCGCCGTAGGCCACCGCCCGGTTGCCGGGGATGGTCCAGGGGGTGGTGGTCCAGATGATCACCGAGGCCCCGGCGATTTCCGGCACCGAGGGCGTCATCACCGGAAACCGCACGAAGATGGTGGTCGACGCGTGGTCGTGATACTCGATCTCGGCCTCGGCCAGCGCGGTCTTCTCGACGCAGGACCACATCACCGGCTTGGCGCCCTTGTAGAGGCCGCCGTTGGTCAGGAATCTGCCCAGCTCGGCGACGATCGTCGCCTCCGCCTCGCGGGACATGGTGGTGTAGGGGTTGGCGAAATCGCCCTCGACCCCGAGGCGGCGGAACTCCGTCGTCTGCACGCCGATCCACTTGGCGGCGAAGTCGCGACATTCCTTGCGGAACTCGGCCGGCGGCACGGCGTCCTTGTCCCGTCCGGCGTCGCGATAGGCCTCCTCGATCTTCCATTCGATGGGCAGGCCGTGACAGTCCCAGCCCGGGACGTAGGCGGCGTCGCGGCCCAGCATCTGCTGGCTGCGGTTGATCACGTCCTTGAGGATCTTGTTCAGGGCGTGGCCGATATGCAGGTGGCCGTTGGCGTAGGGCGGGCCGTCGTGGAGAATGAACTTCTCGCGCCCCCTGGCCGCCGCGCGCAGCTTGCCGTGGAGGCCGATGGACTCCCAGCGGGCGAGGATTTCGGGTTCCTTCCTCGCCAGTCCGGCGCGCATCGGAAAATCGGTTTTGGGCAGGAAGACGGTGGCCTTGTAGTCGACGCTCATCGGTTCGCTCTCGCGCAGGAAATCGGTGTCCGGGGATATGGTGGAAACGGAATCGCACCCGCGCCGGGCCGCCGTCTCGGCCCGCATGGCGCGGGTCAGGTAATTCGCGCGGCGTCCCCGGACCGGGTCGGCCGACGGATCGAGTCGGGATGATGGCTCATGGGCGCGGACTATACCGTTCAAGGGCGGGTCAAGACAAGCCGTCGAGGATCGCCCGGGCCCGCGCGCAGTCCTCGGCGATCTGCGCCTTCAGGGCGTCGATCCCGTCGAACCGCCGCTCGGGGCGCAGGTACTCGATGAGCCGAACCCGCAGGTGGCGGCCGTAAAGGTCCTCCCGGGTGTCGAACAGATGCGCCTCCAGCAGCGTGTCGTGACCGTCGAAGGTCGGCCGGCGACCCAGGTTGGCGACCCCGTCGCGCCACAGGGTGTCCCGTCCGAGGTCGATCCCGGCCCGCACCGCGTAGACTCCGAGGGCCGGACGCTGATACTCGCCGAGCGGCAGGTTGGCGGTCGGGAAGCCGATCTCGCGGCCGCGCGCGTCGCCGTGCTCGACCCTCCCCTCGATCTCGAACGGGCGGCCAAGCAGCGCCTCGGCGCCCCTCGGATCGCCGGCCGCCAGCCGCTCGCGCACCCGGGTCGAGGAATAGGCGGCGCCATCCGGCCCGGTCACCGGCGGCACGCGGGTGACCTTGAATCCGGCTTCCCCGCCCATGCGGAGCAGCAGGTTACCGTCGCCGCGCCGGCCGCGTCCGAACACGAAGTCGTGGCCGGCCACCACGTGCCGCGCGTCCAGCGCGCCGACGATCACCTCGGTCACGAAGGTGTCCGCGTCGAGACTCGCCAGGGCGTGGTCGAAATGCAGCACCAGCATGAAATCGACCCCCAACGCCTCCACGTGGCGCGCCTTGATGCGCAGCGGCGTGAGGCGGAACGGCGGCTGGTCGGGCTTGAAGAAAAGCCGTGGGTGCGGCTCGAAGGTAAGCACGCCCCAGGGCGCCGGCGGCGTCCCGGCGCGGGCGATGGCGCCGGCCCCGCCGACCACCGCGCGATGGCCCAGGTGCACGCCGTCGAAGTTGCCGACCGCGACGGCGCCGCCCCGGACCTCCGGGGTCAGGTCCTCGAAATGACGAAAAATCCGCATGACGCCGGACCCTGCCCGCCGCCGCCGACGTGGTCAAGGGGTTTCACGGGCGCCCTTGTCGGAGTGATCGGGCGGCCCGCCCCGGCCCCCGGAGATCGCGGGCGGCCGGTTCCCGGTGGGTGGGTGGGCGACCGGGGAACGAACTCAGGTGGCTCGCCTCGGCACCATCAGGGTGGCGGCGCCGTCGACCACCAGCTTGTCGCCGATGAAGCATTGGGTTTGCATCTCGACGAACCCCTTGTCCTCCACCTTGCCGGTGACCTCGACCCGCGCGGTGACGGTGTCGCCGATCATCACCGGGGCCCGGAATTTCAGGGTCTGGTTGACGTAGATGGCGCCCGGCCCGGGCAGCTTGGTGCCGAGACAGCAGGAGATCAGGCCGGCCGACAGGATGCCATGGGCGATGCGGCCCTTGAACACGGTGCCCTTGGCGTAGTCCTCGTTGATGTGCACCGGGTTGGTGTCGCCGGACACGGCGGCGAAGCCCCAGATGTCGGCCTCGGTGATGGTCTTGGCGAACGAGGCGGTCATGCCGACCTCGATGTCCTCGAAATGGTAACCGGTCAAATCGTCCATCGGCGGTCTCCCCTGCTGCGCGAACCCATGGCGGCCAAACAGGCGGTGGCCACCGCGAGGAGATGGATTCTGGGCGAGCCGCAAGGTCGATGCAACGGATATTTTTTTGCGCTGCAACAAGCCACCGGGGCGATGTCTTGCGGCACCACGTCTTGGCGGATGCCGGCGCCACCCGGCATCCGCCGTCGGGCGCCGGCCGATTCCCCGTGCCCAGCGCGGTCCGGCGCGATGAATTAACGCGAGTGTTCAAATTGTGTTACAATAATTGAACGGGCGCGAGAAACGTTCGCGCTTCGCGAGACAAGCCAGGGAGACGCGCAATGAACCCTGTTCATACGATGGTCGGACTGAATCACGCCGTGGCGTTGGGAACGGCGTGCGCGATGGTGGTCGGCTCGGCGATCATGTTCCGCCTGTTCGAGGAGCAGGCCCGCGCCTTCGTGCGGCCGTTTCGGGCCACCGGCGACCGCCGGCATGGACCGGCGATAGTCGACGGCCCCGAACTGGACGACCATTACGGTCATCGCCATACCGACGTGGACGTCGAGCACGTCTGACGATCCGGGTCCCGGGTTAATCGTTTCCTAACCGGCCGTGCCCGATAACCCGGACATGGCGGCGGCGCGCAAGAGTCGCCCGGGCAGGGCGAAATCCACATCCCGACGGAGCGGCGGCCCGGCCGGCAAGCGGCGCCGTTCACCGGCGCCCCTCGCGCGGTCGCCGCGCGGCTGGGTTCTGTGGTCCCTCAAATGGATGATCGTGCTGATGATCTGGGGCGGCGTCGCGCTGGCCGCCCTGGTGGTCTGGCATGCCTACGACCTGCCCGACATCGACGACGCCCTCGTCGCCGACCGCCGGCCGACCATCACCCTGGCGGCCGCCGACGGCACCGTGGTGGCGACGCGCGGCGATCGGTTCGCCGGCGCGGTGCGGGCCGCCGACCTGCCGCCGGTTCTGCTGCAGGCCATCCTGGCGACCGAGGATCGACGGTTCTACGATCATTTCGGAGCCGATCCGATCGGCCTCGCGCGCGCCCTGGTGGCCAACCTGGCGGCCGGCCGCGTGGTCCAGGGCGGCAGCACCCTGACCCAGCAGGTGGCCAAGAATCTGTTCCTGAGCCCCGAGCGCAGCCTGCGCCGCAAGATCCAGGAACTGCTGCTGGCCCTGTGGCTGGAGCGCCGCTTCGACAAGGACGAGATCTTCACGATCTATTTGAACCGGGTCTACCTGGGGGCCGGCACCTATGGCGTGGAGGCGGCGGCGCGCACCTACTTCGACAAGCCGGCGGCCCGCCTGACGCTTCCCGAGGCGGCATTGATCGCCGGCCTCCTGAAGGCGCCCAGCCGCTACAATCCACGCGCCGACCGCGATCTGGCGATCACCCGCGCGCGCCGGGTGCTGGCCAACATGGTCGATGCCGGGTATCTGTCGGAGGCGGAGGCGCGACGCGCCGGAGCCGAGTTGCCGAGGGTGACGCGGCGGCGCGGGCCGCGCAACGAGGCGCGACACTTCGGCGACTGGGTTCTGGGCCGGCTGGACGGTTATTCCGGCGCCGAGACCGGCGACCGCACGGTGATCACCACCCTCGACCGCGGCATGCAGGCGGCGGCCGAGGAAGCGATCGCCAGGCACATGGTCGACGGGCGCGAGCGCGGCGCCACCCAGGCCGCCGTGGTGGTGATGGATGGCACCGGCGCGGTGCGCGCCATGGTCGGCGGCGTGGATTACCGGAACAGTCAGTTCAACCGCGCCACCGACGCCCTGCGCCAGCCGGGGTCCGCCTTCAAGACCTTCGTCTATCTGGCCGCCCTGGAAGCCGGAATGACCCCGCGAACGACCATTGAGGACGCGCCGATCACCATCGACGGCTGGTCGCCGGCCAACTGGGACGGCCGCTACCGGGGAGCGGTGACCCTGACCGAGGCGCTGGCCCGCTCCATCAACACGGTGGCGGTGCGGGTCGCCGGCCGGGTCGGTCCGAAACGGGTGGCCGGGGTCGCCGAGCGCCTCGGCATCACCGCCGACCTGCCGCGCGACCTGTCCCTCGCCCTGGGCAGCGCCGAGGTGACCCTGCTCGATCTGGTGGCCGCCCACGCGCCCATCGCGAACGGTGGCCACGGCGTTTTCCCATACGGGATTTCCGAGGTCCGGGACCGTGGCGGCGATGTCGTCTACCGGCGCGCCGGGGCCGGTCCCGGGCGGGTCGTCGAGGCCCGGCACCTGAAGGCCCTGCGCGGCATGCTGGCCGAGGTGATCCGCGCCGGCACCGGCCGCGCCGCCGACATCGGGCGCCCGGCCGGCGGCAAGACCGGCACCAGCCAGGATTACCGCGACGCCTGGTTCGTCGGCTACGCGGGCGATCTGGTGGCCGGGGTCTGGGTCGGAAACGATGACGGCCGGCCGATGAAGGCGGTCGGTGGTGGCGGCCTGCCGGCCCGCATCTGGCGCGACACGCTGGCGTCGGTCCGGCCCGGCGCGGCGACCGCCGTCGAGGTGATCGAGGCGCCCGCCCCGGGGCCGTCCGATCGCGACCTGTTCGATCGTCTGCGGGCGCTGTTCGAATAGAGGGGAGTCCGCCCAGGCGCGGATCGCGCCGCCGCGCCGGATGGGGCCGGCCGGTTTTTGCGCCGGACCGCGCGCCGGGGACTGGCGGCGGTGGCGACGGAAACCTATGTTGCCGGGAAGAGGAAACGTCATGAAGCTGCTCTATTTCGCTTGGTTCCGGGAACGCGTGGGACTCGCCGAGGAGACCCTGGATCGGCCGCCCGGGGTGGTCGACGTGGAATCGCTGCTCGGCTGGCTGGAGGCGCGCGGCGGCGGCCACGCGCTGGCGCTGTCGGATCGCGCGATGGTCCGCGTCGCCGTCAACCACGACTACGCCGACCTCGACACCCCGGTCGGCGCCGACGACGAGGTGGCGCTGTTCCCGCCGGTCACCGGAGGCTGAGATGGCGGCGTGGACGCAGCCCGAGGACTTCGACGCGGCGGCGGTGATGGACGCCCTGGGGAGCGGCGACACGGGAGTCGGCGCGGTCTGCCTGTTCGTCGGCCGGGTGCGGGACATCGACGGCGGCGGCGGCCTGACCATCGAGCATTACGCGGCGATGACCGAAAAACACATGGCGCGCCTGGAGGACCAGGCGCGGCGGCGATGGGACCTTCGGGACTGTGTGATCATCCATCGCCATGGCCGGCTGCGGCCGTCCGACAACATCGTTCTGGTCGCCGTCGCGGCGGAGCACCGCCGGGCCGCCTTCGAGGCGGCGGGTTTTCTGATGGATCGCCTGAAGACCGAGGCGCCGTTCTGGAAGCGCGAGGAGACGCCGGATGGGCGCGCGCATTGGGTGACGGCGCGTAGCGAGGATGTCGAATCGGCGGCGCGCTGGGACCTTGGCGGCGGCGACCCATGAACCAGGGCACCGAGAAGCTGACCAAGATCTACCTCGACGAGGTGTTCCTGGAATCCCGCGACGGTCGGCCGTTGCGCATCCTGGCCGAACACCTGGGACCGCAGGCGCGGTTCGAGAAACTCGGCATCACCGATACCGTGGTGTTCATGGGCTCGGCGCGGATCGTGTCGCGCGAGGCGGCGGCGGCGCGGCTGGCCGAGGCGCGGGCCGGCCAGGGGGACCTGAAAAGCGCCGAGGCGGCGTTCGAGATGTCGCGCTACTACGAGGCGGCGCGGCAACTCGCGTTCAAGGTGACCGAATGGTCAAAAACCCTCGACCATCCGCGCCGCCGTTTCGTGGTGTGCACCGGCGGCGGCCCGGGGATCATGGAGGCCGCCAACCGGGGCGCCTCGGAGGCGCGGGGCCTGAACGTGGGGCTCAACATCGCGCTGCCCAACGAACAGAGCGGCAATCCCTACATCACCCGAAATCTGTCGATCCATTTCAACTACTTTTTCATGCGAAAGTTCTGGTTCATCTACCTCGCCAAGGCGCTGGTGATGTTCCCGGGCGGCTTCGGGACCATGGACGAACTGTTCGAGGCGCTGACCCTGGTACAGACCGGGAGACTGCAAAAGCCCTTGCCCATCGTGTTGTTCGGCGGCGCGTTCTGGGACCGGGTGATGGACCTGGCGGGGATGGCCGAGGCCGGCACCATCGACCTCCGCGACCTGGACCTTCTGTACCGCACCGACGACGTGGACGACGCGTTCGAATTCCTGACCGGCGAACTGATCCGCCATGCCCTGGATCGCCCGGGAGGTGGATTGTAGGCCGGGCGACCGTCCGCCGTCATACCCCCAGGTAGCGATGCTGCACCGTGCGGTCGGCCAGCAGGGCCGCCGAATCACCGGTCCACACGATGCGGCCCTTTTCCATCACGTAATGACGGTCGGCGATCCGCGCCATCGCCTCCGGGTGCCGGTCGACCACCAGGATCGCCTGACCGGCCTCCTTGAGGTTGGTTTCAAGGACGCTCCAGATCTCCTCGCGAACCATCGGTGCCAGACCCTCGGTCGCCTCGTCGAGCAGCATGAACAGCGGATTGGTCATCAGGGCGCGGCCGATCGACAGCATCTGCTGCTCGCCGCCCGACAGGGTGCGCGCATATTGCTCGCGGCGCTCATCGAGGCGCGGAAACAACGCCATCACCCGGTCGACGGTCCAAGGCTCGCCGGCCCCGCGTCGATTGGCGGCGGTGGCGATCAGGTTCTCGCGCACCGTCAGGTTGGGGAATACCTGCCGCCCCTCGGGCACGTAGCCGATGCCGCGCCGCGCGATGCGGTGCGAGGGCCGGCCGACGATGGCGTCCCCGTCCAGCTCGATGTCGCCGCCCCAAACCCTCGCCAGACCCATGATGGCGCGCAGGGTGGTCGTCTTGCCCATGCCGTTGCGGCCCATCAGGGTCACCACCTCGCCGTGGTCGACGTGCAGGTCGACCCCGAACAGGGCCTGGCTCGATCCGTAGCCGCCGGTCACCCCGCGGATGTCCAGGAGCCGCCGGCTCATCCGTAGTCTCCCAGGTAGGCCCGGCGGACCTCGCGGTCGGCGCGGATCGACTCGGGTGGTCCGCTGGCGATGGCGCGGCCCTTGACCATCACCGTGATCTCGTCGGCCAGCGCGAACACCACGTCCATGTCGTGCTCGACCAGCAGCAGGGTGATCTCGCCCCTCAGCGGCGCCAGCAGATCCATCAGGCGGCGGGTCTCGCGGCGCCCGACTCCGGCCATCGGCTCGTCGAGCAGCAGCATGCGCGGTCCGGCGGCCAGCGCCATGGCGATCTCCAGTTGTCGCTTCTCGCCGTGCGCGAGGCCGCCGGCCACCACGTCGCGCCGGTCGTCCAGGCCGACCCGGTCGAGCAGGGCGCGCGCCGGATCGCGCAGCGTCGGATCGCGGCGGGCCGGCCGTCCCATGCCGAAGCAGCTTCGGCCCCGTATCTGCACCGCCATCGCGACGTTGTCCAGGGCCGTGAAATCGGGGAACAGGCTGGTGATCTGATACGATCTCTGAAGACCGAGGCGGGCCCGGCGGTGCACCGGCAAACGGGTGACGTCGCGCCCCTCGAACAGGACGTGTCCGGAGTCGGGGGACAATTCGCCCGACAACTGGTTGATGGCGGTGGTCTTGCCGGCTCCGTTGGGACCGATCAGGCCGTGCACGGTGCCGCGCCGCACCGTGAGGTCGAGGCCGTCGGACGCGGCCAGGGCCCCGAACCGCTTGGTCAGGCCGCGCACCTCCAGGATCGGCTCAGCCATCGCGCGCCCCCGGCCCCGCCAGCCAGCCGTAGATGCCGCGCCGCGCGAACAGGACCACGAGAATCAGCAGCGGTCCGAGAATGATCATCCAATGCTCGGTGATGCCGGTCAGGACCTCTTCGAGCAGCAGCAGGGCGGCCGCCCCGAACACCGGCCCGACCAGGGTCCCCATGCCGCCCAGCAGCACCATGACGATCAGCTCGCCCGACTTGGTCCAGTGCATGAGGCCCGGATCGACGAATTCGGTCTGGTTGGCGGCCAGGGCGCCGGCCAGACCGGCTCCGGCGCCGGCGATCGCGAAGGCGACGAGCTTGCCGCGCGTGGTCGGGCATCCGAGCGCCCGCAGCCGCGCCTCGTTCTGCTTGCAGCCGCGCAGGACCATGCCGAACCGGCTGTCGACCAGCCGCTTGGCGAGGACCAGGAAGCCGACCAGCAGGACCAGACAGACGTAGTAGAAGACCACCGGATCGCCGGTATCCAGGCCGGGCACCTCGGAACGTTGCCAAAGATTGATCCCGTCCTCGCCGCCGTAGTCGGGCAGCGAGATGAAGAAGTAGTAGAGCATCTGGGCGAACGCGAGGGTGATCATGATGAAGTACACCCCGGCGGTGCGCAGGCTGAGGGCGCCGATGATCAGCGCCACCAGGGCCGCCGCGCCGACGGCGGCCGGCCACTGCACCAGGGCCAGGGCCGACCCGGACCAGTCGCCGGGCAGGAACGGCACCGCGCTGCCCTCGAAGGCGTGATGGCCGAGGATGCCGACCGTGTAGGCGCCGATGCCGACGAAGGCGGCGTGACCGAGGCTGACCATGCCGCCGTAGCCGAGGATCAGATCCAGGCTGGCCGCCGCCAGGGCCCAGATGAGGATACGCGACCACAGGGTCACCATGAACGGCTCGCCGAACGCCAGGGCGGCCGGCGGCAGGCCGATCAGCAGAAGCAGGCCGAGGGTCAGGACGACGGTTCGCCGGGACGCCATGTCACGTTCCCCCGTAGGCCTGGAACAGCCCGCGCGGGCGGATCATCAGCACCGCCGCCATCAGGATGTAAATGGACATTCCGGCGATCGAGGCGCCGACCGTGTCGGCCGCCGACGGGTCCATCACGGCGCGCAACGCCATCGGCAGGAAGGCGCGCCCGAAGGTATCGACCGTTCCGACCAGCAGCGCTCCGACCAGGGCGCCGCGCACCGAGCCGATGCCGCCGACGATGATCACCACGAAGGTCAGGATCAGGATGTTCTCGCCCATTCCCACCTGGATCGCCAGCATCGGCCCGGCCAGGGCGCCGGCCAGCCCGGCCAGCATGGCGCCGACGGCGAAGATGATCGTGTAGAGGCGGGCGATGTCGACCCCCAGGGCGCCGACCATCTCGCGATGCGTGGAGCCGGCGCGGATCAGCATGCCGACCCGGGTGTTGACGATCAGGACGCGCAGCCCGAGGGCCACCAGGAGCCCGACCGCGATGATGAACAGCCGGTAGGCCGGATAGGGCGTTCCCGCCAGATCGACGGTGCCCGAGAGAATCTCCGGCGTCGACAGGAACAGCGCCTGGGGTCCCCACAGGATTTTGACCAGTTCGTTGAAGAACAGGATCAATCCGAAGGTGGCCAGGACCTGGTCCAGGTGGTCGCGGGCATAGAGGCGACGCAGGGCGATCAGCTCGATCAGGCCGCCGGCGAGCGCCGCCGCCGCCATCCCGGCCAGCACGCCCAGGCCGAAGCTGCCGCTCGCCTGGGTCACGGTCGCGGTCACGTAGGCGCCGACCATGTACAACGAGCCGTGCGCCAGATTGAGCAGGCTCATGATGCCGAACACCAGGGTCAGCCCGGCCGCCATCAGGAACAGCATCACGCCCTGCTGAAGGCCGTTGAGGGTCTGTTCGGCGAAGAGGAGCCAGGTCATGGGCGGTCCGGTGGGTGGGGTCCGGGCGCGTCCCGCGTCTCGGGGCGCGCCGGGAGACCTACATCCCGCAATCGGCGGCGTAGGCGTCCTGGTGGATGGAAAACACCTTCTCGACCACTTCGTTGGTGATCGTGCCGTTCACCTTGACCACCTTGCGCATGTAGACGTCCTGCACCGGATGGTGGTTGCTCCCGAAGCTGAACTTGCCGCGCACGGTCTCGAACTCGGCCGCCTTGAGGGCGGACCGGAAGGCCGCCTTGTCCGACAGGTCGCCGCCGACCTTGGCGATCGCGGAGTCCAGCAGCAGGGCGGTGTCGTAGCCCTGGCTGGCGTAGAGCGACGGCAGGCGGCCGTACTCGGCCTGGAACGCGGTCACGAAGGCCTTGTTGGCGGGGATGTCCAGGTCGGGGCTCCACTGCGCGGTGTTGAACACGCCAAGCGCCGCGTCGCCGACCGCGCCCAGGATGTCCTGCGAGAAGGAAAAGGCCGGGCCGAACAGCGGAATCCGCTCGACCAGTCCGGCCTGGGCATACTGCTTGGTGAAGTTGATGCCCATCCCGCCGGGCAGGAAGATGAACACCGCGTCCGGTTTCGCGGCGCGCAGGTTGGCGATTTCCGCCGCGTAGTCCACCTGCCCGAGCTTGGTGTAGACCTCGCCGGCCAGACCGCCCTTGTAATAGCGCTTGAAGCCGTTCAGGTGGTCCCTGCCGGCCGGATAGTTGGGGGCGATCAGATAGACGTTGTCGTAGCCCTTGGCGTTGACGTGGTAGCCCGCCGCCTCGTCCAGGTTGTCGTTCTGGTAGGATACCGCGAAGTAGTTCGGATGGCAGCCCTTGCCGGCCAGATGCGAGGGGGCGGCGTTGGTGCTGAGGTAGAACTTGTCCGCTCCGGTCACCGCCGGAACCACGGCCAGGGCGAGATTCGACCAGACGATGCCGGTTATCACGTCCACGTCGTCCTGTTGCAGCATCCGGGTGGCGATCTGCTTGGCGTTGCCCACCTTGCGGGCGTCGTCGACGATGTCGATCGCGGTCTCGGCGCCGCCCAGTCTTCCGCCCTTCATCTTGACCGCCAGCATGAATCCGTCGCGCGTGTCGATGCCGAGCGACGCGCCGCCGCCCGACAGGGTGGTGATCATGCCGATCCTGACCGGTTCGGCGGCCTGGGCCGGCAGGGCGATGGCGGCGGCCAGCGCCGCCGCGGCGAACAGAGTCTTCGTCATCCGAATGTCTCCCCTGGTTCCGGGAGGAGGCGCCCTCCCCCGCGATTCCCGCGAGGCTAGGACAGTCGGGGCGGGGAGACAAGCGCCGGCCGCCGCCGCGCGATCAGGCCGCCCCGCAAGCCGGGCAATCGGGATCTCGGCGCAACCGAACGACGCGAACCCGGGCTCCCAGGGCGTCGATGATCAGCAGCCGTCCGGCCAGGGTCTCGCCGATCCCCATCAGTTCCTTGAGCGCCTCGGTCGCCTGCCACGCCCCGACAATGCCGCACACCGCTCCCAACACCCCGGTCTCGGCGCAGGCGCGGGGCTGGCGGGGCAACTCCGGAACCAGACAGCGATAGCAGGGGGCGTCCGGCTCCGCCGCCGGCCGAAACACCGCCACCTGGCCGTCGAACCGGGTCACCGCTCCGGAGACCAGGGGCCGCCGGTGGGTCAGGCAGGCGTCGTTGATCAGGAAGCGGGTGGCGAAATTGTCGGTGCAGTCGATCACCAGATCGTGGGCGGCGGTCAGGCGGTCGGCCGCCCCGGCGTCAAGCCGCAGCGCGTGGGTCTCAACGGTCACCTCCGGGTTGATGTCGCCAAGGGTGTCGGCGGCGCTGTTCGCCTTCGGGCGGCCGATGTCGCCGCTGGCATGGCAGATCTGGCGTTGCAGATTCGACAGTTCGACCCGGTCGCCGTCGACCACGCCCAGGGTTCCGACTCCGGCCGCCGCCAGATACATCAGCACCGGGGCGCCGAGCCCGCCCGCCCCGACCACCAGGACGCGGGCCGCGCGCAGCCGCTCCTGCCCATTCTGTCCGACTTCGTCGAGCAGCATGTTGCGGGCGTAGCGGCGCCGCTGGTCGTCGGTGAGGGACAAGCCGGCTACTCTAGCCCCAGGTGGTCGAACAGCGGCGTCGACTGGTAGCGCTCGGCGAACGACGGCAGGACGACGACCACGTTCTTGCCGGCCATGGTCTTGCGCGACGCCACCTCGGCGGCGGCGGCCAGGGCGGCGCCCGACGAGATGCCGATCGGCAGCCCCTCCAGGCGGGCCGTTCGGCGGGCCATCGCGAAGGCCGTCTCGTTGCCGATCGACAGCACCTCGTCGACCAGGTCCATGTCGAGCACCTCGGGCACGAAACCGGCGCCGATGCCCTGGATCATGTGCGGTCCGGGCACGCCGCCCTGCAGGATTGGGCTGTCCTCCGGCTCGACGGCGACCATCAGCAGATCCGGATTGCGTTGCTTGAAGACCTGGGCGAGACCGGTGATGGTGCCGCCGGTGCCGACCCCGGAGACCACCGCGTCGACCCGGCCCTCGGTGTCGGTCCAGATCTCCTCCGCCGTGGTGCGCGCGTGGACGGCCGGATTGGCCGGGTTGTTGAACTGCTGCGGCATCATCGCGCCGTCGATCTCCTCCAGCAGCTCCTCGGCCTTCTCGACCGCCCCGGTCATCCCGCAGGTGGCCGATGTCAGCACGATCTCGGCGCCGAGCAGGGCCAGCATCTTGCGGCGCTCGACCGACATGCTTTCCGGCATCGTGAGGATCAGGCGGTAGCCCTTGGCGGCGCAGACGAAGGCCAGGGCGATTCCGGTGTTGCCCGAGGTCGGCTCGATGATCACCGAGCCGGGTCCGAGCACGCCCCTGGCTTCGGCGTCCTCGACCATCGCGAGGCCGATCCGATCCTTGACCGAGCCAAGCGGGTTGAAGAACTCGCATTTCCCGAGCAGGTGTCCGACGCAGCTCAGATCGGCGCCCAGCTTGGCCAGGCGGACCAGCGGCGTGTTGCCGATGGTCTCGGTGATGTTGTCGTAGATGCGGCCCCGCGGGATATCGCCGGTCCTCGGTTTGGTGGCGGTGGTCATGAGTCTCCCCTGCTTCTGTCGCTGGTGCGCGGCGCCTGGCGACATGGCCGCCTGTTCACGCGGGCCGAACACGCATGCTCAAATCGAGAAATCTATGTTCTTGCGACCCTCGCTGACGATGCCGGCGCGGTTGGCGCGCTGGCACAGGTCGTCGATGGTGATCGAGTCGAGCTGTTTCATCACGCTGTCCTGGAGTTCCTGCCACAGCGGCCGCACCACCCGGTGCCCGAGGTCGGAGCCGGCCGGGTCCTGGATCGGGTCCTCGCCGGTCTCCATCTTGCGGACCACGCCGACGATCTCGCCGATCGTCACCCGTCTGCGCTCGCGGGCCAGCCGATAGCCGCCGCGCGGACCGCGCACCCCGATCAGGATGCCGGCCCGCACCAACTGTTGCAGGGCCTGTTCCAGGTAGCGGCGCGGAATGCCCTGGCGGCGGGTGATCTCGCGGCTCTGGACCGGTTCCGCTCCGGCGTGGTAGGCGATGTCGAGCACCGCCTCGATGGCAAACAGCATCTTCTTTGATAGACGAAGCATGTGTTTCCTAGTCTCCTTGGCTGAGGCCCGTCGAGCCGAATCCGCCGGATCCGCGCCGACTCTCGGGAAGGACGTCGAGTTCGGTCCACCTTACGGCGGCCACCGGCGCGACGATTAGCTGGGCGATCCTCATGCCGCGCTCGATGACGAAGGGCGAATCCCCCAGGTTGATCGCGATCACCGCGACCTCGCCCCGGTAGTCGGCGTCGATGGTGCCCGGGGCGTTGACAAGGCCGATGCCGTGCCGCAGGGCGAGTCCGGAGCGCGCCCGCACCTGCCCCTCGAAGCCCTCCGGCAGGGCCAGCGCGATGCCGCAGGGGATCGCGGCGCGGTCGCCCGGGGCGAGGGTCAGGTCGGCCGGCGTCGCGGCCACCAGGTCCATTCCGGCGCTGCCGCCGGTGGCGTAGGCCGGCAACGGCAGATCGCGGGCGTGCGGCAGCCGCCGGATCGGTACCCCGATCGCCGTCATGACGCCGCCTCCAGGGCGTCGGCGATCCGCTCGGCCAGCCGTTCCGCCACCGCGCGCTTGTCCATGCGCGGCCATTCGCTGGGCGCGTCGTTGGAAATCAGCACCACCTTGTTGTGGTCGCCGCCGAAGGTGCCGCTGGCCGGCGACACGTCATTGGCGACGATCCAGTCACAGCCCTTGCGGTCCCGCTTGACGCGCGCGTTCTCGATCAGGTCGGAGGTTTCGGCGGCGAAGCCGACGACCAGGATCGGCCGGCCGGGACCCGGCCGCGACAGGGTGGCCAGGATGTCCGGGTTGGCGACCAGATCCAATGACGGCGGACCGTCGTCGCCCTTCTTGATCTTCTGGTCGGCCCGGTTGGCGATTCGCCAGTCGGCGACCGCCGCCGCGCAGACCGCCACGTCGACCGGCAGGGCGGCGCGGCAGGCGGCCAGCATCTGCTCGGCCGAATCCACGTGGATCGCCGCCACCCCGGGCGGATCGTCGAGGTCGACCGGGCCGCTGACCAGGGTCACCCGGGCGCCGAGGTGGGCCAGCGCGGCGGCCACCGCGTGACCCTGCTTGCCCGACGACCGGTTGGCGATGAAGCGCACCGGATCGATCGCCTCGATGGTCGGTCCGCTGGTGACCAGGGCGCGGCGTCCGGCCAGCCGTCCGGAGCCGGCCAGCCGCGCCGTCACCACGGCGACGATCGCCGCCGGCTCGGCCATCCGGCCGACGCCGTGCTCGCCGCAGGCCATGTCGCCGGAGTCCGGTCCGACCCGCAGGACGCCGCGCGATTCCAGCACCGCGAGGTTGTTGCGGGTCGCCGGATGCAGCCACATGCGGTGGTTCATGGCCGGCGCCAGCAGCACCGGCTTGTCGGTCGCCAGCAACACCGCCGCGGCCAGGTCGTCGGACCGCCCGACCCGCATCCGCGCCATCAGGTCGGCGGTCGCCGGGGCGACCACGATCATGTCGGGATCGCGGGCCAGCCGGATGTGTCCCATCTCGGCCTCGTCGGTCAGCGAGAACAGATCCCGATAGACCTTGTCGCCGCTCAGGGCCGAGACCGCGAGCGGAGTCACGAACTGCTCGCCCGATCGCGTCAGGATGCATCTCACCTCGGCGCCGCCCTCGCGCAGCCGGCGGATCAGGTCGAGCGCCTTGTAGGCGGCGATCCCCCCGGCGATGATGAGAAGTATTCGTTTCCCGTCGAGCACGGTGGACGATCCCAAAATTAACGAGAATTCTATGTTATTGAATTATACGCCTGTTTGATACCGTGCAACATTTTTATCGTCGCCACGGAAAAAAACTTCGTTTGAACGCGGAAAATTCGCATCAAATCGCAATTTCTTGTGCGATTTATATGGAACACCTAATTTGGTGTGAACTTTAAGTTTAGGATAACCCAGAAATTTTCAACTTATTTTTCAATATCGCCATGCGGCGGTCGCGTTCCCTGCCCTGCGCGCCCTGGAGGAACCCGGGCAGGAAATCGCTCTGGGCCAGGAAGTGCCGGGTCAGTTTGTGGGCCGCCTCCAGATTGCGTCCGGGGATCAGGCAGGCCTTGCCGCACAGGTCGAGCAGGGCCAGGCCCTTCGCGGTATTGGATTGCGGCCCTTTGTGAATAAGGCCCAGCAGGTTGGCCTTGCGCAGCAATTCGGATTGATAGGCTTCCAGCTTGTCCAGCATCGACTGCTTGAACAGTTCGGGGATTTCGGAGGCGTCGAGGGTACGGGCCGCCCTGCCGAGCCGGCGGATGCGATCGATCGGCTCGCCGCCGATGTCCAGCAGCTTGTCGGGCAGCCGGTCGTCCGAATAGAGGCGCTCCACGGTTGCCTGCACCAGGCCAACCGCCCGCGCGCCGATCACGTGATCCTGGAACACGCCGAGCAGGTCCACCTGATCGCCCAACGGCCGGCCGCGCAGCAGGTCGGTCATCGAGTCTTCGTTGAACACCCGGCTCATCCGAACCTCGAACGCCTGGGTCAGGCGCGGATCGACGATCGTCACCGGCGACGACAGCATCTCGCGGTAAACGCCGCCGACCGCCTTCAGTTCCTCGATCCTCGCCTCCTGATTGGCCGGCGTGGCCTCGAACTCCCGGGTCAGCGCCTGCGGCGACGTCAGATGACGGGCCATTGCGTCGACCAGACCGGACCGGGTCTTGTCGAGGGCGCGCTCGGCGATCGCCTTCTGCAAGCGCGAAACCGCTGGTTGCAGGTCGTCGCGCGGCGCCGGCTGGCCGGCGATCAGGGCAATGATGTCCTGGAGTTGGGTCCGCAGGCTGTCCGGGCGGTCGAGCAGGATGTCGGTCGCGTCCGGACTCGCCAGCACCTCGCCCATCAGGGCATCCAGGTAGCTCAGGGCGTCGCTCGACCGCGCTCCATCGATCAGGTCGAGCAGCCGGGCGATCTTGTGATCCCAGCGGTTGAGGTCGCTCAGGGCCTGGGACAGCGCGGCCAGGAGGCGAGCCTCGGACATCCAAGGGTCGGACGCCGATTCGGCGTGCGCCGCGGCGAGCACCGCGTCGACGCCGAGCTTGTCGATCCTGTGGTCGGTCACCCAGTTGGCGTGCCGGCTCGCCACCTGAAGCTGGGCCTCGACCAGCTTGGTCAGTTCCTGGATACGGTCGGCGCCGCGCATCTTGGCGGTTCGGGCCTGCGCGCCGGCGATCCGGTCGATCGCGTTGCGGCGCGCCATGCCGGCAAGCTCGAGGCGCTTCTGGTGGGCCGCGAGGCTCACCAGCTCGGTCGGCGTGACGCAGGATTCGCCCAGCCAATGGGCCAGCACGCGACCGATCAGGGCCTTGGACTCCGGACGGTAGAAGTCCTCGGGGGCCCGGCAGAACGCTCGCAGATCTTCCTCGCTATGGCCGTTGACGTCCGTCATGCGTTCCCCTTGCGGCGAGCGTTTGCGGGGTGTCTTCCGGTTCCCCTAAAGAATTAAGGCCAAGACAAGGGCCGTCGTCAAGACGGCGACCAACCAGAACGGCACTCCATTCGAGGCGCGATCGCCGCCGCGCAGCGCGCGCAGGGTTTCCGGGTGAATCCGCAGTCCCTCGCCGCCGGCGCCGGCCAGCATGTCGTCGAGCGCCGCGACGGTGCGCGGCAGCCGGTTGAGGGTATCGACCGTGTCCTGCGCCAGATCGCGGATGCGCGCCTGTGGTCCCAGGTTGGAGGCGATCCATTGCTCGATCAGCGGCCGCGCCAGCAGCCACATGTTGATGTCCGGGCAGAGTCGCCGCCCCGCCCCCTCGGCGACCAGCATGGTTTTTTGCAGCAGCAGAAGCTGCGGCTGCGTCTCCATGCGGAAATGCTCGGTGACCCGGAACAGCTGGGCGAGCAGGCGGGCCATCGAGATTTCGTTCTGCGGCAGGCCGAGGATCGGCTCGGCGATCGACCGGCAGGCCTGGGTGAAGGACTCCACCGAATTGTCGGCCGGCACCCAGCCGGCCTCGAAATGCACCTCGGCGGCCCGCCGGTAGTCGCGGTTCAGGAACGCCAGCAGCATCTCCGCCAAGTGACGCCCGGTCGACCGATCGAGTCGCCCCATGATGCCGAAATCGACCACCGCCACGTTGCCGTCGGCCATCACGAACATGTTGCCCGGGTGCAGGTCGCCGTGGAACAGGCCGTCGCGGAACACCTGGTTGAAGAACGCCGCGGAGGCCTTGGTCAGCACGGTCCTTGGATCGTGGCCGGCGGCGAGCAGGGCGGCCCGGTCGTCGAACCGGATACCGTACACCCGCTCGGTGGTCAGCACCCGCTGGCCGGTGCGCCGCCAGTCGATCGCCGGCACGTGGAAGGTCTCGTCGTCGGCGAAGTTCTCGGCCAGTTCGGCCGCCGCCGCCGCCTCGAACCGGAGGTCCATCTCGAAGCGCACCATCTCCTCGAAGGTGCGCACCGATTCGACCGGCCGCAGGCGGCGCAGCTCTGGCCGCGTCGCCTCGATCAGGCCGGCCGCCCAACGAAACAGGTCGAGATCGCGCCGGAAGGCGTCCTCGACATCCGGGCGCAGGACCTTGACCGCCACCTCGCGGCCGTCGGAGGTGATCGCGAAATGGACCTGGGCGATCGACGCGGCGGCCACCGGCACCGTCTCGAAGTGGGAGAACAGGGTGTCCAGCGGGCAGCCGAACTCGCGCTCGATGGCGTCGCGCGCCCGGTCGAACGGAAAGGGCTCCAGGCGGTCCTGGAGTCCGGTCAGGTCGGCCGCGATCTCGTCGCCCAGCAGATCGGACCGGGTGGCCAGCACCTGCCCCAGCTTGATGAAGGTGGGGCCGAGGTCGGTCAGCGCGCGGGCCAGCCGCTGGCCGGGCCGCCCGGGCACCCGGCGCAACGCCGTGGCGCGGGCGATCAGCGCCACTCCGGGCGCGATGTCCAGGCGTTCGAGCAGGAACAGGGCGTCGCGGCGGGCCAGGGTCCGGGCAATGTTGAGCAGGCGGACCAGGTTGCGGGTCAGGCGGATCATCGTGCGTTCGGGGTTACAGCCGCCAGGCCGAGTGGATGGCCGCGATGCCGCCCGACAGGTTGGTCGCCCGCACCTTCTCCAGGCCGGCGTCGGCGATCATCGCGGCAAAGGCCTGCTGGTCCGGGAACCGGCGAATACTTTCCACGAGGTATTGATAGGCGTCCCGGTTGCCGGTCACCGCCTGGCCGACTCGCGGCAGCAGGGCGAACGAGTAGGCGTCGTACAGGCGGTCCAGCCCGGGCACCGTCACATGGCTGAATTCCAGGCACAGGAACCGTCCGCCCGGACGCAGCACGCGACGCGCCTCGCGCAGGGCCCGGTCGATGCGGGTCACGTTGCGGATGCAGAAGGCGATGGTGTAGGCATCGAACGCGGAGTCCGGGAACGGCAGCGATTCGGCGTCGCCGGTGGTCCACGAAATGGACTCGACGAGTCCGCGATCGAGTCCGCGATCGCGTCCCACCGCCAGCATCTCGGCGTTGATGTCGCAGACATCGACCCGGCCGCCGCCGCGCTCCAGGAACCCGAACGCGATATCGCCGGTGCCGCCGCCCACGTCGAGAAGACGCATGTCCGGGCGCGGTCGCAGCCTGTCCAGGAAACCGGCCTTCCAGAGCCGGTGCACGCCCAGGCTCATCAGGTCGTTCATAAGGTCGTATCGGCCGGCGACGCTGTCGAACACGTCGCGGACCAGGGGCGCCTTTTCGTCCTCGCCCACCGTCCGATATCCGAAATGGGTGGTGGCGGCGCCCGGCGCCCGGCTGTCCTCATCCTCGATCATGGCCTGGACCATAGCGGAAGAGGTTCGCCCGCGCTACTGTCCTCGCATGCCCGAACTGCCCGAAGTGGAGACCGTGCGGCGGGGCCTCGCCCCGGTGCTGGAAGGACGGCGCGTCGCCACCGTCCTGGCGCGTCGCCCCGACCTGCGGTTCCCGCTGCCGGACGGTTTCGCGCGCCGTCTCGCGGGACGCCGCGTCGAGGGACTCGGGCGGCGCGGCAAGTACCTGCTGGTCGGATTCGAGCGCGGGATCTGCCTGATCTGCCACCTCGGCATGTCGGGTCGGTTCCGGGTCCACGGCGGGGGCGCGGCGCCGGCGCCCGGGCCGCACGATCACGTGGACTGGATCACCGACGACGGGACCTGCGTGCGGTTCCACGACCCGCGCCGATTCGGCTTCATGCTCTGGGCGCCGCCGGGCGATCCGGAGTCCCATCCCATGCTGCGCGCGCTGGGTCCGGAGCCGCTTTCCGACCGCTTCGACGGCGCCGCCCTGGCGGCCCGCCTGGCCGGCCGGCGCGGCCCGATCAAGCCGGCCCTGCTGGATCAGGCGGTGGTCGCCGGGCTCGGCAACATCTACGCCTGCGAGGCCCTGTTCCTGGCCGGCCTGTCGCCGCGCCGCCGGGCCTCGACCGTCGTCGGCGCGCGGGCGGACCGGCTCGCGGCGGCGATTCGCCGGGTCCTGGAGGCGGCCATCGCGGCCGGCGGGTCGAGCCTGCGCGATCACCGGCGGCCGGACGGCGAGCTGGGCTACTTCCAGCATGGATTCGCCGTCTACGGCCGCGCCGGACGGCCCTGTCCCGGCTGCGATTGCGGGCGCGCCGACGGCATCCGCCGCATGGTCCAGGCGGGGCGGGCCACTTTCCACTGTGCGGCGCGGCAGAGGTAAGGTATGAAACGCGGACCGCGCGAGGAGGAGTGATGCGCCGTTTCATCGCCGTGGTGATCGTAGGATTGCTGGGCGCCGCCGACCCGGGTCGGGCCGCCTTCCTGGGCCATATCGAGGATGTGCCGCTGATGCCGGGGCTCGAGGAATCGACCGACGGCGCGGTGGTGTTCGAGACCCCCCAGGGCCGCTTGATCGAGGTCGCCGCGCGCGGCCCGGGCGGCGTCGCCGAGGTGCGCCGGTTCTATCTGGAAACCCTTCCGCA
>JANQIL010000167.1 GCA_028282245.1 Magnetospira sp. | reverse complement strand
TGCCGCACCGAGAACCGCGCCGCCAGCGCCGTGCGGACGTTCAAGAAGGCCGGGTTCACCGATCTCAAGGTGGTGGCTGGCGGCATGGGCGCCTGGCGGCGTCTGAAGTTCCCGGTCGAGACCTGATACGAAACCCGAAGAAGAATCGGGTTTCCGGCGCCTTGCCGGGCGCGGGTTCCGCCCGCCGGACTCGCAAGGGCCGTCAGCGCACATGTGACGCGACCACGGGCCAATGCCGGCCATGCGGGCCAAGTCGTTATTGCTCTCTGGCCAGTGCCACGGCGGCGAACTCCGCGACCCCCTCGTTCGTGCCGTCGGTGAAACAGGCGATGGTGATGGGATCGGACGCATCGGGGAAGTGGTAAACCGCGTTCACGCTGAACGGCCCACAGCCGGAATGCCCCATCGCGGCGCCCGCTCCCGTCATGACGCCGGTCATCAGGCCCAGGGCGTATCCGCATCGTTCCCAGGGCCGGCCGGGAAGAGCGCCGCCAAGCGTGTATACGGCGAGCATTCGGTCGAACGCGTCGGGCGGCAGGAGATCACCGACGAAGAGCGCGTGAAGCAGGCGCGCGGCGTCCGACGCCGTCCCCGTTAGGCAGCCGTGATAGACCCACCCTGGGTGATAGTTCGCCGCCGCCTTCCAGTGCAGCCTGGAGAACTGTTCGCGGGTTTCCGCGAGCTCGATGCTCGCGAGCCCCAGGGGCTCGCGGATCAACTCGGAAACAACCCCGCCAAGCGGTTTCCCCGTCGTCTCCTCGATGAATTCGCGGGCGAGCATGTAACCGATGTTGGAATAGGACCAGCCTTGCCCCGGCTCGAACAGCGGGCCTTTTTCCAGCGCCATGTCGCGCAGTTTCTCGCGCGACCAGGGGATCTCATTGGCCTCGACGGCCGCGTGGTACTCCGCGAACTGTCCATAGTCCGGAAGGCCGGAGGTGTGCGCGAGAAGCTGGCGGAGAGTATGGGGCTCGCCATCCAGGCGGGCGTCCAGGTCCAGCGCCCCGTCCTCGGCCAACTTCAGGGCGCATATTGAAATCGCGGTTTTGGTGAAGCTCCAATAGGGAAAAAGGGCATCGGCGGCACCGACGCATCCTTCGCGACCGGATCGCGCGATCCAATGCGCGTGGGTTTCACGCTCGATCATCAGGGTAGGTTCCGTGGTCGTTCTCGGGGCGCCAGTTCGGGCTCGGGCTCGGCATTCGTCCATATGAGATTAAGGACCCGCGAGGCGGCGTCGATGCGCGCCGAGCTGGCGCTCAACCGCGCACCGCCATGCGGATCGGCCCCTCGGCGCGGCCGTGGACGAACTGGTCCACGTAGGGGTTGGCGCAGTCCTCCAACTCGTCCACCCGGCCGGCCCAGACGATCCGTCCCTCGTACAGCATCGCCACGCGGTTGGCGATCTTGCGGACGCTCGCCATGTCGTGGGTGATCGACAGGGCGGTGGCGCCCATGGTGCGGGTCACGTTGACGATCAGGTCGTTGATCACGTCGGCCATGATCGGGTCGAGCCCGGTGGTCGGCTCGTCGAAGAAGATGATCTCCGGGTCGGTGGCGATGGCGCGCGCCAGGCCGACCCGCTTCTGCATGCCGCCCGACAACTCGGCCGGGTAGAGCCTCGCCACGTCGGACCCAAGCCCGACCATCGCCATCTTGTGGATCGCCAGGTCGCGCGCCTCGCGGCGCGAGCAGCGATGCTCGGCCAGCAGCCCGAACGCCACGTTCTCCCACACGTGCAGGGAATCGAACAGGGCGGAGCCCTGGAACAGCATTCCGATCTTGCGGTTTACCCGGTCGCGGTCGCGGTCGCCGATGCCGATCAGCGACTCGCCGTCCACCTCGATGGTGCCGGCGTCCGGCCGCATCATGCCGAGGATGCATTTGAGGGTCACCGACTTGCCGGTTCCCGATCCGCCGATCACCACCACGCTCTCGCCGGCTCCCACGTCGAGGTCGAGGCCGTTCAGCACCCGCTTGTTGCCGAACGACTTGCACACGTCCCGAAGGCGGATTTTCGGCTGTTCGGTCATCTGGCGAAAAAGGCCTCGGTGAGGATGTAATTGAAGCACAGAATCAGGATCGACGCGGAGACCACGGCGTTGGTGGTCGCGGTGCCGACGCCCTGCGCGCCGCCCCGCGAGTTGTAGCCGTGGTAGCAGCCCATCAGGGTGACCAGGAAGCCGAACACCGCCGCCTTGGCCATGCCCGAGAGGTAGTCCTGAAGTTGCAGGAAGTCCCAGGTGCTCTGGAGGTAATTGGACGGATTGAAGCCCAGCTTGTAGACCGACACCAGATAGCCGCCGAACACCCCGATCACGTCGGCGACGGTGACCAGCAGGGGCAGCATCGCCACCCCGGCGATCAGGCGCGGCGCCACCAGGAACTTCATCGGGTTGGTGGACAGGGTGGTGAGGGCGTCGATCTGCTCGGTCACCCGCATGGTGCCGATCTCGGCCGCCATCGATGCGCCGACCCGTCCGGCCAGCATGAGTCCGGCCAGCACCGGTGCCAGTTCGCGGGTGATCGAGAGCACCACCACGTTGGCCACCGCCCCCTCGGCCGAGAAGCGGGCGAATCCGGTGTAGCTCTGCAAGGCCAGCACCATGCCGGCGAACAGCGCGGTCAGGCCAACCACCGGCAGCGAGAAGTACCCGATTTCGACGATGGCGCGCAGGATGTTGCGTCCGTAAAACGGCGGCCGCACGCAGTGGGACAGGGCCTCCGCGGTGAACAGGGTCAGCCGCCCGGCGGTGCCGAGGATGGCCAGCGAGGCGCGGCCGACCGGCTGCAACGGATTGATCATCGGCCGGACCCGCCGAGATAGTGGCGATGGTAGCGGCGTCCGAGCGCGGTGAGGATCTCGTAGCCGATGGTGCCGGCCGCCGCCGCCACGTCGTCGACGGGGTTGCGCGGCCCGATGAGGTCGATGGCGGCGCCGGGTCGGCACAGGGTTTCGGGAATGTCGGTCACGTCGAAAGTCGTCAAATCCATGGAAATTCGCCCCACCGCCGGCACGCGGTGGTCGCCGATGAAACCCGTCGCCCGGCCGCCAAGGCTGCGCGGATATCCATCCGCGTAACCCGCCGCGACAGTGGCGATGCGTGTCGGCCCACACGCGGGATGCGTGGCACCATAGCCAACGGTCTGGGGGGAGTCAATTCTCCGCACCTGAAGGATTTTTCCTTGTAAACGAACGACTTGCGCCATCGGGTTGGGCGACTCGGGCGTCGGGTTGCCGCCGTAGAGGGCAATCCCGGGCCGCGTCAGGTCGAAGTGGCCGGCGGCGCCCAGGAAGATGCCGGATGAATTGGCGAAGCAGCGACGCCCGCCGATTCCGGCCGTCGCGAGGCGCGCCGTCCACGCCTCGAAATCCCTTAACTGGTTCGCGTTCATGGGATGGCCGGCCTCGTCGGCGCAGGCCAGGTGGCTCATCAGCAGGTCGATGTCGAGACCGTCCAGGGGCGTCGGATCGGCGACCAGGGTCGCCACGTCCTCGGGCGGCAGGCCGAGCCGCGACATTCCGGTGTCCAGGTGCAGGTCGCAGGACCCGCTGGAGCCCGACTCGCGCCACCGGGCCATCTGTTCGAGGCTGTTCAGCACCGGGACCAGCCGGGCGGCGGCGAACGCCGCCTCGGTGCCGGCGAGCGGGCCGTTGAGAACATGAATGTCCGCGTCCGGCAGCAGCCGGCGCAGGGCGAGGCCCTCCTCGAGTTGGGCCACGAAGAAGGTCCCGCAGCCGGTCGCGCGCAGGGCCGGCGCCACGCGGTCCATGCCGAGGCCATAGGCGTCCGCCTTGACGACCGCGGCACAGGCGGCCGGGGCGACCCGGTCGCACAGCAGGCGCCAGTTGGCGGCGATGGCGTCCAGGTCGATGGTCAGGACGGCGGGGGCGGCGCGGTCGAGAGACTCGGTCATCGGCCGATCACGGCAACCGGCTGTCGCCATGCGTGGCGTCCAGGTCCCCGAAGCGGGTGAACTGCCCGGTGAATTGAAGGGTCACGCTGCCCACCGGGCCGTGGCGCTGCTTGCCGATGATCACTTCGGCCAGATTGCGGACGCGGTCCAGGCGCTCCTGCCACTTGGCGACCTTCTCCGGATTGTCGTCGTCGGGCCGCTTGCGCTCCAGATAGTATTCGGGCCGGTAGATGAACATCACCACGTCGGCGTCCTGCTCGATGGAGCCGGAGTCCCGCAGGTCGGAAAGCTGCGGGCGCGGCGGCTCGCGCTGCTCGACGGCGCGCGACAACTGCGACAGGGCGATCACCGGCACGTTCAACTCCTTGGCCAGGGTCTTGAGGCCGCGCGTGATCTCGGACAGCTCCTGGACCCGGTTCTCGTTGCGCCGCGCGCTGCCGGAAATCAATTGAAGGTAGTCGACGACGATCAGTTGCAGGCCGTGTTGGCGCTTCAGGCGGCGAGCCCGGGTGCGCAGCGCGGCAACGGTCAGCGCCGGTGTGTCGTCGATGTAGAACGGCAGCCTGTAAAGCGCCTGGCTGGCCGAGACGAGGCGGGTGAACTCGTCGTTCGACAGCTCGCCCTTGCGCATGCGGTCCGACGAGATCTGTACCTCCTGGGAGATGATCCGCGCCGCCAGTTGCTCGGCGCTCATCTCGAGCGAGAAGAAGCCGACCACCGCGCCTTCCTCGCCGTTCGACCGGGCATGTTCGTAGGCCGCGTTGTAGGCGATGTTGGTGGCCAGCGCGGTCTTGCCCATGGACGGCCGGCCGGCCAGCACGACGAGGTCGGACTTGTGCAGGCCGCCCAGCATCTTGTCCAGGTCGCGCAGGCGGGTCGCGCAGCCGGCCAGCCCGCTGGTCCGCTTGTGGGCCGCCTCGGCGGAGGTGAGGGCGCTGATCACCGAGTCCTTGAACGGCTGGAAGCCGCCCTCGATCTCGCCGGTGGTCGCGAGGTCGTAGAGTTGCTGCTCGGCCACCTCGATCTGCCGTTGCGCCGTCTCGTCCACGTCCGCGTCGAAGGCCGCGTTGACCACCCGCTCGCCCAGGTCGATGAGTTGCCGTTTCAGATGCAGGTCGTAGACGATGCGGGCGTATTCGCCGGCATTGATGATGGTGACCGCCGAATCGGACAGTTCGGCCAGATAGCGGGTGCCGCCGATCTCGGACAGTTGGCGGTTCTGCTCGAAATAATTGCGCAGGGTCACCGGATCGGCGATCTGGCCGCGTTCGACGAGCCTGGAGACCGCCTCGAACACCATGCCGTTGATCGGGTCCGCGAAGTGCTCCATTCTGAGAAATTCGGAGACCTGCTCATGGGCTCGGTTGTTGGCCAGGATTCCGCCCAACAAGGCCTTTTCGGCCTCGAAATTGCGTGGCGGCACGCGTGGGCCGGACCGTTTGCCGGGCGTCGCCCGGCCGTCGCCGAAGGGTTCGTCCGGTTCGGGGTCGGGATAGGTTTCGTCGAGCGTGGTGTCCATTGCCGAAGGGTACTTGCCAATCCGCCACCGGTCCACGGCGGGATCGGTCGCCGGCGGGAAATCACGCGACCTGGGGATGACGTCGGGGATAACGTCGGGACAACTTTTCGACCGCCCGGGAAAAAAAGATGCCGGGCTCGCGACGTCGATTCGGATTACGTCGCGCGGCCGGGGGCGCGGTCGCCCATTCCCGGCGGCGTGGCGCCGGGCCGGGGGTCCGTGTCCGGCTGATTCTTGGCGTTTGGTTCCCATTCGGCGCGCAGGCGCGGCAGGCATTCGGGGTGTTCCGACCGCAGGTATTCGACGAGCTTTTCGCGCACAAGGCAGCGCAGGTCCCAGGCGTGGCCCGATCCGGCGGCGCTGACCAGGGCCCGGAGTTCGAGGGTCCGCTCGCCGGCGCCGACCACCTGAAGGGTGCATACCCGGCCGTCCCAAAGCTCGGTTCCCCGAACGATCTCGCCTAGCCGGCTACGCACCGCGTCCACCGGCACCGTGTAGTCGGCGTGCAGGGTCACCGTGCCGAGGATCTCCGATGTCTTGCGGCTCCAGTTTTGGAACGGATGTTCTAGGAAATAGCTGAGCGGCACGATCAGCCGCCGCTGGTCCCAGATGCGGACCACCACGTAGGTCGCGGTGATCTCCTCGATCCAGCCCCATTCGCCCTCCACGATCACCACGTCCTCCAGGTTGATCGGGCTGGTGGCGGCGATCTGCAACCCGGCGATCAGGTTGGACAGGGCCGGCCGCGCGGCCATGCCGATGGCGAGGCCCGCGACTCCGGCCGAGGCGAACAGGCTGATGCCGATCTGACGCACCGACTCGAAGGCCATCAGGACCAGGCACAGCACGACGACGACGATCACGGTCACCACCACCCGGCGGATCAGCCTGACCTGCGTGTGGACCTTGCGGGCCAGTCGATTGTCCGGCACGTCGATGCGGAAGCGGCGGATCACCCAGTGCTGAATCAGCCCGGTGGCATTGATCGACAGCCAGCCGATGGTGACGGTGACCCCGACCGCGACGGCGCGTTGCAACACGGTCGCCGCCTCGTCGCCCAGGTCGAGGGTCGGCGTCATCCACAATAGGACGAACAGCAGCAGCAGGACGCGGGTCGGCCCACGGGCCGCGCGAACCACGGACTCGTCGAGGTCGCTCTCGGTGCGGTGGGCCAGCCGCCTGGCCGCCGCGAACACCACCCAGTGCACCAGCAAGGCGAGCAGCAGGGCGACCGCCGGCGGCGCCATGGCGCGCGCCGCCGGTTCCAGGACCGCCAGACCCGCCAGATGCTGATCGATGAATCGGGTAAACGCCTCCATCCGCCTGTTCCGTGGTGGTCCGAACGGTTCCCGACTATCCCGACTTTCCCCGCGATATGCAACCGGCGGAATTTCGCAACATATTGACGAAAAAAGGCCCAAGCGTCGGTGGTGGGGTCGATGCGGGCGTTGCGCGGTGCCTCAATTGCGCCATAATGTACGGAACAAGCGAAAGAGGTGGCGAGTGAAGATCGATATCGCGACCATGTCGGGCATGCTGGTCGGCATAGCGGTGGTCGGGCTGGCGGTTCTCTCCGGATCGGATTTCCGGATTTTCCTGAATGTCGAGGGCTTGTTGATCGTGGTTGGCGGCACGTTCGCCGCGACCCTGGTCAAGTTTCCCCTCTACGGGGTTTTCGTCGCCATGCCGCTCGGCTTGAAGGCGGCGTTCACCAACGAGAAGGACGACCCGCGCCGCCATATCGACCAGGCGGTCAAGCTCTCCAGGAAGGCACGCACCGAGGGCCTGCACACCATCGAGCAGAACAAAATCACCAATCCCTTTTTCAAGAAGGGTGTTCAGATGGTCGCCGACGGCCGGGAACTGGATTACATCCGCAAGATGATGACCCGCGACATGGCGCGTTCCATCGCCGTCAACGAGACCAGCAGCCGCGTGTTCCTGGCGATTGGCGAGGCGGCGCCGGCGTTCGGCATGTTCGGTACCCTGGTGGGTCTGGTCAAGATGCTGTCCGAAATGGACGATCCGACCAAGATCGGTTCGGCCATGGCGGTCGCCCTGCTGACGACTCTCTATGGCGTGCTGCTGGCCAATCTGGTCGCCCTGCCGATCGCCGACAAGCTGGAGTCCAAGAGCCGCTACGAGCGCGACCTGCGCTCCCTGATCGTCGAATGCGTGTTTCAGATCCACGCCCGGACCAACCCGACCGAGATGATGGAGGTCCTGGAGACCTTCCTGCCCGAGAAGCAGCGCCGAATCGGGGCGCCGAAGTCCTATACGGACGGCAAGCCGAAACCGGCCCGAAAGTAACGAGGATGCCCAGCACCGGTCCCGAGCCACAAACCATCGTCGAGGAGAAACGGCTCGGCGCGCCGCGTTGGATGTGGACGTTTTCCGATCTGATGTCGTTGCTGTTCGCGCTGTTCGTCATGCTCCTGACGTTCGCCGATTTCGATCCCGGCAGATTCGAGCGCACCGCCGAGGGCGTGCGCGCCAATTTCGGTCAAACGCGAGGCCCGCCGGATGACCGCGGGACGCGGCAGGGCATCATCGACATTCGGCCGCCGAGCCTGTCCGGCCGCGTCGTCGACGACGTGGACATGGAGAAGGTCGAGGAACTGGAGGCCTGGGAGCGGC
The DNA here is from genome assembly GCA_028282245.1 of Magnetospira sp. Taxonomy (GTDB): domain Bacteria; phylum Pseudomonadota; class Alphaproteobacteria; order Rhodospirillales; family Magnetospiraceae; genus JANQGL01. The sequence continues at coordinate 24,997 of JANQIL010000167.1, read as the reverse complement.
TCAGGGAGCGGACCGTCGAGGATCTTCGGGCCAAGCTGTTCGACGAGCTTTCCGACGGCCGGGTCAGCCTTCGGGAGACCGAGCGCGGGGTGCTGCTGCGGTTTCCCAGCGAGTCCACCTTCGCATCCGGCGAAAGCGCGCTCAAGGCGGCCGTCGAGCCGTCGCTGCTGCGCGTCGCCGAGGTTCTGGCCGGCGTGGACGGCAAGGTGACGGTGTCCGGGCATACAGACGACGTGCCGATTTCCACCGATCGCTACCGTTCGAACTGGGATCTGTCCACCGCGCGCGCGGTGTCGGTGGTGCATTTCCTGCTGGAGTCCGGCGGCCTCGACGCGGGTCGGGTGGCGGCGTCCGGATTCGCGGAGTCGCGACCGCTGGCCCCGAACGAGACGCCCGACGGGCGGGCCCGCAACCGCAGGGTGGAGATCGAGTTGGAAATCATGCAGGACGCGGCGGCCGACCTTGGCTGGTGAGTGCGCGCGGTGGGTGGCCGGCATTCCCGTAAAGGCGCCGACCCTCCGCATGGCCGGGGGAACGACCCGTTGACGGCCTCCGGAGGGGTCAAGAAATAGGGTGAGGGCGGCGCGAAATGCCGCTATGGTCCGGCCCCCGCGAGTCCCCTTGCAAGCCGCCGAGGAAGCGTTCCGATGTCCCGCCTGAGCGACGAAGTCCAGCGCCGCCGCACCTTCGCCATCATTTCCCATCCCGATGCCGGCAAGACCACGCTGACCGAGAAGCTGTTGTTGTTCGGGGGGGCGATTCAGATGGCCGGCGCCGTCAAGGCGCGCGGCGAACAGCGCCGGGCCCGCTCCGACTGGATGAAGGTCGAGCGCGAACGCGGAATCTCGGTGACCTCGGCGGTGATGACCTACGATTACGCCGGGCGGGCGTTCAACCTGCTCGACACGCCCGGCCACGAGGACTTCTCGGAGGATACCTACCGCACGGTCACCGCGGTGGACTCGTCGGTCATGGTCATCGACGCGGCGAAGGGCATCGAGGCGCAGACCCGCAAGCTGTTCGAGGTCTGCCGGCTGCGCGACATACCGATCACCACCTTCATCAACAAGATGGATCGCGAGGCACGCGATCCGTTCGACCTGCTGGACGAGATCGAGCAGGGGCTGGCGATCGACGTCGCTCCCGCGTCCTGGCCGATCGGCATGGGCAAGACGTTTCTCGGCGTCTACGATCTGCTCAACGACCGGTTGGTGCTGATGGAACGCACCGGCCGCGACAGCCTGCCCAAGGCCGGCGAACCCTGTTCCGGGCTCGACGACCCGAAGCTCGACCGGCTGCTGCCGGCCGATGCCCTGGCGACCCTGCGCGACGAGGTGGACATGGCGCGCGGTCTGTGCAAGCCGTTCGATCGTCAATCGTATCTGGAGGGGCATCTGTCGCCGGTCTATTTCGGCAGTGCGATCAATACGTTCGGGGTGCGCGAACTGCTCGACGGACTGGCCGAGGCGGCGCCGCCGCCGCGCCCGGCGCCGAGCCGCGCGCGATCCGTGACCCCCGACGAGGACAAGGTGAGCGGGTTCGTTTTCAAGATCCAGGCCAACATGGACCCCAAGCACCGCGACCGCATCGCCTTCGTGCGCCTGTGCTCGGGGCATTTCAGGCGCGGCATGAAGCTCAAGCACGTGCGGTCCGGCAAGACCCTCACGGTGCACAATCCGCAACTTTTCCTGGCCCAGGAGCGCGAACTGGCCGAGGAGGCCTGGCCGGGCGATATCATCGGCATTCCCAACTACGGCAACCTGCGGATCGGCGATGCCCTGACCGAGGGCGAGGACATCTATTTCTCGGGCATTCCGAGCTTCGCCCCGGAACAGCTGCAAAAGGTGCGACCGCGCGATCCGCTGAAGGCCAAGCATCTGGGCAAGGCGCTGCAACAGGTGGCGGAGGAGGGCGCGGCCTGCGTGATCAAGCCGACGATCGGCGCCGACTGGATCGTCGGCGTGGTCGGCGGCCTTCAGTTCGAGGTGCTGGCCGACCGCATCCGCACCGAATACGACCTCGACGTGGTGTTCGAGCCGACCGCGCTCCATACCGCGCGCTGGGTTTCGGGGCCCGACCGTCAGCGCCTCAAGGCCTTCGTCGACGCCAACCGGGGCAGCCTGGGGGAAGACCACGACGGCGATCCGGTGTTCCTGGCCCGCAACGCCTGGCATCTGGGCAAGGCGAAGGAGGACTATCCGGAAGTGGCTTTCGCGAAGACCAAGGAGCACCGGGAGGCCGACGCCTGATGGCCGATTTCGAACTCCATCCGAGGCTGGCCGCCGACACCCTGGAATTGGGCGACGGCATGTTGTCCGCCGTCCGGATCATGAACGACCGCCGGTTCCCATGGCTGATCCTGGTGCCCCGGCGGGCCGGCCTGGAGGCCCTGCACCGCATGGAGCGCACCGATCACCTGCTGCTGATGCAGGAGATCACCCTGCTGTCGCGGATGCTGGAGGACCTGTTCCGGCCGCATCGCATCAACGTCGGCGCGCTCGGCAACCTCGTGCCTCAATTGCATCTGCATTTGGTCGCCCGCCGCGAGGGGGATGCCGCCTGGCCGGGTCCGGTCTGGGGGAATGGCGTTGCCGACCCCTATTCGGCCGGGGACCCCGTCCTGGACTCGATCCGGACCGCCTTCGCGGCGTTGTGATCCGTCTTCAGGAAATATCTTCCGCTTCCAAGGACTTCGAGAGCCTGTCCAGAAGGTCCAGGACCTGGGACGAAATCCGGTCCATCTCGACGATGTTTTCCATCGCGCCGTCCCAATCCTGGCGTTCGTGGCATTGCAACACCGCATTGGCCACCGTGTGCATCTTCGCGTGCGGGGCCTCCAACTGGGCGAACAGCGAACTGCGCTTGATCCGCTCGTCGGTGACCGTGTAGTACCATTGGCCGAGCCGACAGTGGTGATGGTCCGGCATCGCCGATGCCGTCCAGGACTCCGATCCCATCAGGGTGTCGACCACCCGTTTCTTGAACAGTATGTGGTCGATCTTGGCGATTTCGCAGAGGCCGCGCGCCGAGCCTTCGCTGAACCAGTGGGTGGCGTTCTCGGCCATCGAATCGTTGGTCACCTGAATCGCCTCGGTGATCTGCAAGACCATCCGGGCGTTTTCCGTTTCCAGTTGGGCCACCCGGCCGATGTTGCCGGCGATCTCCTCGGTCGCCTCCTTCTGCTGACCCAGGATGTCGGATATCTCCGACATTTTTTCGGCCACCGCGACGACCTGACCGGCGATGGCGTCCATGTTTCCGGCGATCTCGTCCATCGCCGCGCGACCGCCCTCCACCGAGCCGACCGAGCGTTCGGTCGATTCGGAAATGCTCGTCACCCCGGCCTTGAGGGCCTCGATCCGCTGCCGGATGTCGTCGGTCGCCTTGGCGGTCTGGTTGGCCAGGCTCTTGACCTCGCCGGCCACCACCGCGAATCCCTTGCCGGCCTCGCCGGCGCGCGCCGCCTCGATGGTCGCGTTGAGGGCCAGCAGGTTGGTTCGCGCCGCGATGTCGTTGATCACCGAGAGGATCTGGGCGATCTGCTCGGAGGCCTGGGACAGTTCCGCCATGCCGTCCATCACGTCGCGCGAGGTGGCGCTGATCTGGTCGATGGCCTCGCTCGCCCGGCGGGCCAGTCCGAGGCCCTCCTGGACCGATCCACGGGTATCCTGTGCCTGTGCCGAGGCGTCGCTCGACGTCCGCGAGATCTCGTCGATGGTCGCCACCATTTCGTCGGACGCCCCGGCGATCGCCTGACCGCCCTCGCTGGCCAGGGCGCTGTTGCGCGACAGCTGGGCCAGGGTGAGCGCGGCCTTGTTGACCTGGGTCACCGTGGTCGCCAACTCGCGCAGGTTCTTGACGCCGAGTTCGTGCGCCTGGTGCCGGGTTTCGGCGGCCATCAGCACCGCCTCGTACTCCGACATGGCGACCAGCAGGTCGAGACTCATCAACGAGAACAACACGACCATCTTCGAGGGGTTCAGTCGTTTATGGTCGGTCAGCGCCTTGAAGACCTCGGTGATCAACCATCCGTAGGCGGCCAGGAACCAGAAGGCATCCACCCCGGCCTCGGCATGGACCCGGCCCATGTGCCGTGTCCGTGTCAGGTAATCCTCGGTCGGCCCGTTCTCGAAGAGGGTCATCCAGTGACGGCGCTGGCGCTGCTTGAGCGATGCCACGTGCTCGGGACCCTTGATGAACTCGGTTAGTTCCGGCATCGACGTAATGCGGTCGTAGAAGCGGTCGAGAATGGCGTCCAATTCCGGCTCGATTGCCCGGCGGGCATCCTTGAGATCGGCCTTGAAACCGTCGTGCCAGAGCAGAGGCAGAACGGAGTGGATGTCATGTTTGGCATGGACCATGGGAGTTGGACCTCGCGTTTTCCAAAAGGCGCCGGCAAGCGCCTTGTTCGGGGCGTCGCCGAGTCAAGGGGTGGCGTGAGAACTTTAAAATTATACACGCATTCTTTAGGATCCGGAACCAATCCAGAGGCTTATAAGGTATAATAACTAAACTCTATTTTCTTGGATCGTGGAAATCAAGTCCAGGCGCGTAGCCGGTCGAGCGCCCGCCCGATGTCGTCGGTCGGTCCGGCATAGGAGAAGCGCACGAAGCGATGGCCGCGTGTCGGGTCGAAGTCGGTGCCCGGGGTGATCGCGATTCCGGTCTCGTCGAGCAGCCGGCGACAGAACGCGGGGCTGTCGTCGGTACGCGCCGAGACGTCGGCGTAGATGTAGAACGCGCCGTCGGGCGGTGCGAGATCCGGGAATCCGGCGTTCGGAAGGCCGTCGAGCAGCAGGTCGCGGTTGATCGCGTAGCGGGCGACCAGGGCATCCAGGTCGTCGACATGGTCGAACGCCGCGACGGCGGCGTGCTGCGACAGGGTCGGCGGCGAAATGAACAGATTCTGGGCCAGGCATTCGAGGGGCCGGCGCAACGAGTCCGGGATCACCATCCAGCCGAGCCGCCAGCCGGTCATCGAGTAATACTTCGAGAAACTGTTGATCACCACCGCCTGATCGGTCACCGACAGCGCGGTTTCGGCCGGCTCGCCGTAGGTGATGCCGTGGTAGATCTCGTCGGAGATCAGACGGGTTCCGCGCTCGGCGCAATAGGCGGCGAGGGCGGCGAGTTGGGCGCGGCCGATCATCGATCCGGTCGGATTCGAGGGACTGGCAAGGATCAGGCCATCCAGGTCGGGATGGGCGTCGAGATGTTCGGGAGTCGGTTGGAAGCGGCTGTCCGGGCCGACCGGCACGTCGATCGGCCGCACGTCGATCGCCTTAAGGATATTGCGGTAGGCCGGGTAGCCGGGAGTCGCCAGGGCGACCCGGTCGCCGACCTCGAAGCAGGTCAGGAACGACAGCACGAAGGCTCCGGAGGATCCGGTGGTCGCCACCACCCGGGCCGGATCGACCTCGACGCCGTAGGTTCGGGCATAGTGGCCGGCGATGGCCCGTCGCAGGTCCCAAAGGCCGAACGCGTCGGTGTAGCCCAGGCGCTCGCCGTCGAGGGCTCGTCGCGCCGCGTCGCGCACCGCCCGTGGGGCGGGGGTGCCCGGTTGCCCGACTTCAAGGTGAAGAACCTCCTTGCCCTCGGCCTGGCGGGCATTGGCGGCCCGCATCACGTCCATGACGATGAACGGCGCGATGCGCGCCCGTTGGGCGACCTTCAGGACCATCGGCCTAATCCGCGCTGAGGCCGAGGCCGAATCGGCGCGGATCGGCGCCCACGCCGCACGAGTCCGGATTGACGGGAAGGCCCTTGCCGCAGTGGATCGCGTTGACCCGGCCGATCCGTTTCACCGGCTGGACCCGGTGGCCGCGCCGCGTCAGGGAGTCGATCTCCTCCCGGGGCAGTCCGGACTCGACGAAGCTGATGTCCGGTGCTCCGCCGTTATGGACCCGCTTGGCGGCCAATGCGTCGCCCAGGTCGGCATCGTCGAGCAGCACCCGCGTCGCCACCTCGACCAGGGCGGTCGGCGCCGCGACGCCGCCGCTCGCCCCGGCCGCGAAGTAGAACTCCCGGACGTGCTGGTTGGTCGCCATCATGGGACCGAGCGACAGGCCGGCGAGGCCGCGTCCGGATGGCGGCGCGGCCAGCGCGAAGCCATAGCCCGGCACCAGGCGCCGGCTCCCGAAGGCACTGTTCAGGGTCAAATTGCAGACCACCGCCGAGCCGTCCGGATCGACCACCGCGAAGCTGGTGCCCGACGGGTCCTGGCGCAATCCGCGCGGCGCCGGGGACAGGTCGGAGGCCGGCCGGTGACGGGACGGATCGTAGGTCGCGAGGGATGCCCGCAGCGACTCCGGAGTGGCCAGATCGCCCGGCGCCGGAGCGGCGGCGATCCAGGCGCCGCGCGCCGCGAAGGCCCGAAGCCCGGCCTCGGCCATCAGGTGCGGACGGACGGACGGCGGGGCGTCCTCGTAGGTCTCGTCGACGGTCAGCAAACCCCACATGTATGCCGCGACCCCGCCCGCGAGATTCGGCGGGGCGGCGAAGTGAACGGTCAGGTTGCCGAGTTCGAACGCCACCGGCTCCCGCCAGCTTGGTTTCGTGGCCGCCAGGTCGGCCATGCTCAGGGCGCCGCCGGAGGCCTCGACCAGATCGCGCGCCGCGCGCCCCACGTGGAAATCGCCGGGTCCGCGCGCCCGCAGGTTGGCGAGCGCCGCCCCGAGGTCGAGCTGGGTCACGAAATCGCCCTCGCCGACCGGCTGCCCGGACGTGGTCCCGAATACCCGTCGGGTCTCCGGGTCGGTCATCAGGTCGGCTCCGTGGCGATCCAGGTCGGACGCCAGGGCCCGCGAGACCGGGTTGCCGAAACGGGCCAGCTGCTCGGCCGGACTGACCACCTGCGGCCAGCGCAGGCGGCCGTGGCGGGCGTGCAGGGCGTAGATCCCGCGCATTCCGGCCGGCCGCCCAAGGCGTCCGGAGGCGCTGGCCTCGGGCAGGAAATCGAGGGTCTCGACCATGCCGGTGGCCCGCTCGTGGATCAGGCAGACGCCGCCGCTGCCCAGGCCGGCCGAGGAGGGCAGGGTGACCGCCAGCGCGAAATAGACCGCCGCCGCGGCATCGGCCGCCGATCCGCCGGCCGACAGCACGTCGCGTCCGATCAGCGCGGCGCGCGGCTCGTCGGCGACCACGCCGCCCAGATAGCCGGCCACGTAGCCGATGGTGCCGGGTGTCGGGTCGGGCGTGCCGCCGCAGGCGGCGAGGGCGAGGGTCAGGGCGCCGGCGGCCCATCGCCGGGCCGCCGATTGACGGCGTCGCCACGCCGCACTACCTTCTGGGCGCATGACGGAGTGAAATTGCGTGGTCTTTCGCATACCGGTCCTGATCGTCCTGGTGGTGGCCGCGCTGCTGGCCGGGGCGTCGGCCGCATCGGCCAGGAGCCTAAGCTTCATCCGCGATGCGGAGATCGAAAGTATCATCCGCGACTATGCGGCGCCACTGTTCCGCGCCGCCGGACTGCCCCCCGAATCGATCCAGGTCCACCTGGTAAACGACAGCGCGCTCAACGCGTTCGTGGCGGGCGGCCTGAACATGTTCATCAACACCGGTCTGTTGATGCGCAGCGAGGACCCTTTGCAGGTGATCGGAGTGATCGCCCACGAGACCGGGCACATCTCGGGCGGCCACCTGAGCCGCACCCGCGACGCCCTGGAGGGGGCCTCGGCGAGCGCCATCCTGGCCACCGTTCTGGGCACCGCGGCGGCCATCGGCACCGGGCGCGGCGATCTCGGCGCGGCGATCACCATGGGCGGCCAGGAGATCGGCGCCCGCCGGTTCCTGCGCTACAGCCGCGCCCAGGAGTCGGCGGCCGACCAGGCGGCGACCCAGTTCCTGGACGCCACCGGCCAATCGGCCCGGGGCCTGCTCGCATTCATGGAAATCCTGGGCGATCAGGAGTTGCTTCCGGAGAGCCGCCAGGACCCCTACGTGCGGACCCATCCGATCACCCAGGACCGGGTTCGCTTCCTGCGCGAGCACGTGGACAGGTCGCCCCACAGCGGCCGGCCGGCGACCCCTCGGCAGCTGGCCGAGCACCGGCGGATGGTTGCCAAGCTGGTCGGTTTCCTGACCAGTCCGGCGCGCACCCTGCGTCAGTATCCGGAAAGCGACCGTGGGCTGCCGGCGCGCTACGCGCGGGCGGTCGCCTATTACCGACGCCCCGACCTGCCGCGCGCCCTGGCGGAAATCGATTCGCTGCTCGCCGAGTATCCGGACGATCCTTATTTCCATGAGTTGAAGGGCCAGATTCTGTACGAGAACGGCCGCGTGGCGGAATCCTTGCCGCATTATGAAAGCTCGGTCGCCCTGCGTCCCGACAGCCCGCTGCTGCGCGACGGTCTGGCACAGGCCCAGTTGGCGTCCGGCGATCCGGCGCTGGCCACGGCGGCGATCGACAACCTTCGACAGGCGTTGCGTTTCGAGCCGCGATCGGTTCGCCTGTGGAGCAACATCGGGCGCGCCTACGCGGCCGACGGCCAAATGGGCATGGCGGTGCTGGCCCAGGCCGAGGCGGCGTTCCTCAGGAGCGAGCGCACCGAGGCCCGGTTCCATGCCGGGAAGGCCTTGAAGATGCTGCCGTCGGGTTCGCCATCGTGGGTCCGGGCTCAGGATATCCTGCTCGCCACCCAAAACGACGACGACCGGGCGGCGCCCCGGCGGTGAGCGTCGGTCGGCGCCTGTTCGCACTGATCCTGTGCGCCGCCACGGCCTGCGCCGCGCCGTTGCCATCGCCGCCTCCGGCGGCGCCGTTGGGGGGGCGCCTGGACGTGATCGGTCCCAGCCTGATGTTCGATCCGACGGCGCCGCCCGGCGGCTGGATTCTGCTCGGCGACCGGGCGGCGGCTCGACGCGGCCTCGCGGTGACCCGCCATCAGGGGGTGCCGGCGCTCGGCGCCGCCATCGCCGGGGCGCCCTATGCCCTGCTGCGGCCGGTCGACGCCAACCTTCTGGCCACCCCGTTCCTCGACTGGTTCCGCTTCAGGACTTCGGACAACGCGTCACCGGGACCGCGCCTGATGGTCGGTCTGCGCGGCGAGGGACGCCGTGGCGCGGCACGCGGCGACGGCCGCCTGGGCGGGCTCCATCTGCCGCCGCACGACCGGCTGCTGGTGATCGATTGGCCGTCCGGTCCGGGCGGACCTTCCGGCGGCGGCTGGGTTCGGGAATCGGCTGACCTGGCGGCCCTGTACCGGACTCGCTGGCCGACCGACGCCATCGATCTGGCGCGCGTCGCCTTCATCGGCATCGCGGCGCCCGGACGAGCGGGCGGCGCTCCGCCGGTGCTGCTGTCCGGGGTGACGCTGAGCCGATGATGGGTCACATCTTCGTCACCGCCGCACATGGTCCTTGAGCCAACCGCCGTCGCCGATCAAGATGCGGGCGGATTTTGAGACCTTCGAGCCGCGAGGACGTTCATGCGCATTTTCAAGTTTCTGGCCCCGCCGCTGCTGGCCGCGACTCTGCTCCTGCCCGCCGGGGCCGCCGTCCATGCCGCCGACGATGCCCTTACCGAGTCGCAGAAGAGGGCCGTGGAAGGCGTCCTGCGCGACTACCTGATGAACAATCCGGAGTTGATCGTCGAGGCGTTGCAGGCCATGGAGGCCCGCCAGGAGGAAGTCCAGAAGGCGCACCGCAGGGCGGCCGTCGAGGCGCTGGGCGATATGCTGACCGGCAACCCGGACTCGCCGGTCATCGGCAATCCGGACGGCGATGTCACGGTGGTCGAGTTCTCCGACTACAACTGCGGCTACTGCAAGCAGGTTCTGCCCGAAGCGTTGGCCGTGCTCAAGGCCGACGGCAATATCCGCTACGTGCTCAAGGAGCTGCCGGTTCTGGGCAGGTCGTCGGTCACGGCGGCTCGCGCGGCGCTCGCCGTCTGGTCGCTCGATCCGGCCAAATATCTCGATGTCCACGCCGCCCTGATGGGCCTGCGCGGTGGCCTCGACGACCAGCGGGTGATGAAGACGCTGGGCGATCTGGGCCTGGACGCGGACGAGGTCGAGGCGGCGATGCGGTCGGAGGTCGTCGACCGCGAGTTGAGCCGCAACCGGCAAATGGCCGAAATGCTGGGTATCCGTGGAACGCCGGCCTTCCTGATCGGCGGCGAGCTGGTTCCCGGCGCGGTCGGCCGCGATCGCCTGGAGGCCCTTGTCGCGGCGGCTCGCGAAGCGCGAGGCTGACAGGACACCGGCAACCGGCTAGACTCCGCGCGTCGGATCATCGAGCCGGAGATCAGCCCTTGAGCACGGACACACAAGGCCCGCAAAGCGGGCACGCCATCGACAGCGTCGAGGAAATGCTCGCCCATTCCATCGCCCTCGAAATGGAGGCCGTGGAGCGGTACGAGGAAATCGCCGATGCCATGGAAACCCATAACAACCCGGAGACCGCCGATCTGTTGCGTCGGCTTGCCGGTTACGGACGCAAGCACGCCGCCGAGATGACCGAGCGGGCGGCCGGGCGCGACCTGCCGAAGATCGCGCCCTGGGATTACAAATGGGGCACCGAGGAGTCGCCGGAATCGGCGGACATGCAAAACGCCCACTACCTGATGACCCCCTACCACGCGATGATGATCGCCCACCGGGCGGAATCCAACGCGCACGGGTTCTACGCCGGGGTCGCCTCGTCATCGACCAACGAGGATGTCTGCGCCCTGGCCCGCGAGTTCGCGGAGGAGGAGGCGGAACACGTCGCCTTGCTGGAGGAATGGATCGACAAATTATGCCCGCCGGAAGAGGGCTGGGACGAGGATCTGGACCCGCCGAACATCTCGGAGTAGGGGATCAGCGCGCCAGGGCCAGCAGGGCGTCCAGGTTCAGGTTCTCCTCGCAGTGGTCGGCCAGGTCGTCGAGCGTCCGCTCGACCCGTGCCTCGTAGTCCAGCCCGGCCGCCGCCGCGCCGACCGTGGTCAGCCAATGGGCGCGGAAGGCGTCCGACCCGAACAGCCCGTGCAGATAGGCCCCCATCACCCGTTTGTCCGACGACATCGCGCCCTCCGGCCGCTCCGTCCCGTCTTCGGCGCGCAGACGCAGCCACGGGCGGTCGAGCCCGGGACCGGTGGTGCGGCCCATGTGCATCTCGTAGCCGGTGACCCGGCAGCCGCTCGTCGTCTCGGTGACGTCGATGTCGACCAGGCGCTTCTCGGTCGAGATCTCGGTCTCCACGTCCAGCAGGCCGAGTCCCGGCGTCTCGCCCGGTGGCCCCTCGATTCCCCGCGGGTCGCGCAATACCCGGCCCAGCATCTGGAATCCGGCGCACAGGCCGATCACCCGGCCACCGCGCCGCACATGGGCCTTGATGTCCACGTCCCAGCCCTCGCGGCGCAGCAGGTCCAGTTCGGTGCGCGTCGCCTTGGACCCGGGCAGCACCACCACGTCGGTGTCGGCCGGGATCGGATTGCCCGGCTGCACCCAGCGGAGATTGACTCCCGGCTCGGCGGCCAGCGGGTCCAGATCGTCGAAATTGGCCACCCGCACGAGGCGCGGCACCGCCACATTGAGACCGCCCAGGCCCGGTTCGGCCGGCCGTTCGAGGGCCAGCGAATCCTCGGCCGGCAGGGCTCCGGCGGCGGCGAACCAGCGGATCACCCCCAGGAACGGCCAGCCGGTGCGCTCGGTCATCACCTTGACCGCCGGCTCGAACAGCGAGAAATCACCCCGGAACTTGTTGATCAGGTAGCCGACCACCCGCGCCCGGTCGCGCGCGTCCAGCAGGTCGTGACTGCCGACGATGGCGCCCATGGTGCCGCCGCGATCGATGTCGGACACGAACGCCACCGGCAGGTCGGCCGCCTCGGCGAGGCGCATGTTGGTGATGTCGGAGTCCCGCAGATAAATCTCGGCGCCGCTGCCGGCGCCCTCGACCAGCACCAGGTCCGCCTCCCGGCACAGCCGCTCCAGGCTGTCGAGCACCGCCGGCATCAGGGCATGGCGCATCCGGTGGTAGGTGCGAGCCGGGCAGTTGCCGAGCACCTTGCCGCGCAGCACCACCTGGGCGCCGATCTCGGTCTGCGGCTTGAGCAACACGGGATTCATGTCGATCGACGGCGGCACGCCGCAGGCCCGCGCCTGGAGGGCCTGGGCGCGGCCGATCTCGCCCTTCGCCGGGGTTCCGTCGGCGGCCGGCGGGGCGTCCGGGTCGATTGCCACGGCGGCGTTGTTGCTCATGTTCTGGGCCTTGAACGGCCGCACCACGAGGCCGCGCCGGGTGTAGGCGCGGCACAGCCCGGCCACCAACATGCTCTTGCCGACATCGGAACTGGTGCCCTGCAACATCAGAACCCGGGCACGGCGCGGCCCGGTCGCCTTGGGGGTGTAGTCGATCTGGAACTCGGACTCCGCCATCGGGGGTGTCTTTCTTGCTTCCGTTCAGGGGGTGGCGGGCGGTGATGCCAAGCGAAACGGGGAACCACCGTCCTTCGGTGGTTCCCCGGGAAAGGCATGCGCGCGATGGGCGATGTTACTGGGCCGCCGTGTGGGCCCGCGCCTTGATGGCCTCTTCCACTTCCTCGGCGTCGGCGCTGGCGCAAGGCTTCATGGCCGCCGTCATCTCGTGCTCGGTCAACTGGCGGTCGGTGCCGCCGCAGGCGAGCATGGTGGCCGCCATGTCCTCCTCGGCCATCTGCTGGTTGCCGCCGCCGCAGGCCATCACTTTGGAGGCGCTCTGGGTGGCGCTCTGGCCGCTTTCCAGATAGGCCTTGATGCCGGCCTCGATCTCTTCCTTCTTGCGGGCCGGCGCCGCCTTCCAGGAATCGGTCTCGATGTCCTCCGGCGCCTTCTCCAGCTTGCGCGAGCTGTCGAACTTGAACGACACCTTCTTGAGCGCCTGCGGTCCCCAGTAGCCGGCCCGGCCGAGGTCGTAGAAGCGGCGCTTCATGGCCGACAGCAGGAACGCCTTCAGACAGCCCAGCAGGTAGGAGCGGCGCACCGGATCGCCGCGCACGAACAGGTAGCCCCACAGCGCCTTCTTCATGTAGAAGCGGCGGTAGTTGGCCATCACCCGGTCGAGAAGCTGCACCCGGTCCATGGCCTTCGGCTTCATGATCGGGGTGACGAAGTTGTACTTCTCGAAATCGAACACCTCGACCTTGTCGCCCATCTCCCGATACAGGTCGGAGAACGGCCACGGCGTGAACATGGACCAGTTGGCCATGTCCGGGTTCCAGTCGTTGCACATCTGGTAGGTTTCTTCGAGGGTCTCGACGGTCTCGTTCTCCAGGCCGACGATGAACTGCGCCTCGGTGACGATGCCGTTGGCGCGCAGGAGGTCGATCGCCTTCTTGTTCTCGCCGATCGTGGTCTCCTTGTGGAACAGGTCGAGGTTGAGCTGCGCCGCCGCCTCGGTGCCGAGCGAGATGTGGACGAGACCGGCCTCGCGGTAGAACGGCAGCAGGTCCTCGTCGCGCAGGACGTCGGTCACCCGGGTATTGATGCCCCACAGCACCGGCAGCTTGCGGTCCTTGAGCTCCTGGCAGAAGGCGACGAAGGCCTTCTTGTTGATGGTCGGTTCCTCGTCGGCGAGAATGAAGAAACCGACCTTGTGCTCGCGGACCAGGACCTCGATCTCGTCGACCACCGCCTTGGGGTCGCGGACGCGGTAATCGCGCCAGAATTTCCATTGCGAACAGAACGAGCAGGTGAACGGGCAGCCGCGCGCCATGTTGGGGGTGGCGACCCGGGTGTTCATGGGAATGTAAATGTACTTATCCCACTCCAGGACGCTCCAGTCGGCGACGATGTCGTCGACATCGTGGATCGGCGGCTCGGCCTGGGTGGCGAGGATTTTCGATCCCTCGCCATAGGCGATGCCCTTGACCTGTCCGCGCGCGTCCGGCCACGTGCCCTCGGCCACCGCGCGCACCAGATTGTAGAAGATCACCTCGCCCTCGCCGCGCACCACGGCGTCGATCCACGGCGCCTCGTAGAGCACCTGCTGATACATGAACGTGCCGTGGATGCCGCCCAGCACGGTGACCACGTCCGGATCGATCTCCTTGGCGATCTGAAGCACCCGCTCGGCCCGGTAGATGGCCGGGGTGTTGGCGGTGGTGCCGACGATGTCCGGCTTGGCGGCGACGAGCTGCTCGCGGAGTTGCTCCTCGGTCAGTTCGTCGGTCATCGCGTCGATGAAGCGGATGTCGTCGTATCCGCGCGCTTTCAGATAGCCGGCCAGATAGGCGACCCAGGCGGGCGACCAGTTGCCGGCGACCTCGGCGCCACCGGAATGGTAGTTTGGCTGGACCAGGACGATCCGCATTGACAGCCTCCGTAAAATCGGCGCCCATCGAGCCACGGGCGGATTGCTCTTCCAACGGGCGGTTTTCTGATGCGCCTAGGCAAGCTACTTCGGCTGGCTACAATGTGTCAACCAAACGGTCACCCACGGGTGTTAGCTCAAGCTGACAGCTTGCATAGCCAACCCGCTTCCCCATATCTCATGAAACTGTCGCGTCGGTTTGTTCTTGACCGGATGTTCCGACGGCGCAATCTCCAAGCGGTCGCGGAGGGAGTTCTGGCATGGCGGATGGCGAAAACGGCATCGATTTCGAACTGGGCCTGGTGACCCGCGACGGCGATGGCGGGGAAACCAGCCTCGGCAGCAACCTGAGGGTGTCGAAGAGCGCGCTCAGGGTGGAGGCCCACGGCACGGTGGACGAGGCCAACGCGGCGATCGGGGTTCTGCGCGCCCGGGTCGGCGACCGCGCGGACGTGGCGGCGATGCTCGGCCGAATCCAGGGGGATCTGTTCAACGTCGGAAGCGATCTGCACCGGCCGGATGCCGCCGGAGCCAGCCCCCGGGTGACCGCCGAGCCGACCGAGCGCCTGGAGCGCGAGATGGCGGCGATGGCGAGGGATCTGCCGCCGCTGACTCATTTCATACTCCCGGCCGGGACTCTGGCCGCCGCCCATTGCCACAGCGCCCGCACGGTGGTCCGGCGGGCCGAGCGGCGGGTGGTGGCGCTGGCGTCCGAGCAGCCGGTGACCCCGGAGGTGCTGCGCTATCTCAACCGTCTGTCCGATCACCTGTTCCTGCTCGGCCGGGTCCTCAACGACAATGGCGCCGGCGACGTCGCCTGGGTGCCGGAACGTGGCCAGTAAACGGCGGTAAGGGACCATGCAACCGAAGGACAGCACCGACAACGAGGGCTTCAAGGGGTTCACCAACACCGATTGCCCGTTTCTGCCCTGCCACGAGGGAGTGCGCGGCGAGTTCAACTGCCTGTTCTGTTATTGCCCGCTGATCGCCTTCGAATGTCCGGGTCCCTACGAGGTGTTCACCGACAAGAACGGGGTCACCCGCAAGGACTGTTCGGCCTGCACCCTGCCGCACAACGGCTATCGGCAGTCCTGGAACTTCATCCAGCAATGGCTGGAGATTCCGGTGGTCTGGGACGGCCGCGAGCAGACGCGGGAGTATCGGCAGAAGTAGGACGCGATCGCGCCCGCCCGACGGTTCACGTGCTCCGGTCCGTCTCGATCACCCGTCGCGCCACGTCCGGATCGAAGCCGGCGCGGGCCAGGGCGGCCATGTCCTTGTCGCGGGTCTCGGCCCGCCGGTCGGGATCGCGAAACGGCCCCAGCCGGCGGCGCCGGGCCAGGTTGAGGGCGGCGGCGAATTCCGGATCGTCGCCGTCGGTATCCTCGGCCCAGCGGCCGAGCGCCGCGTCGATGTGGTCGTCCTCGACCCCTTTTCCCCTCAGCTTGAGACGCACCAGCCGTTCCGAGGCGCCGCGCCGGCGCAGCGCCGCCACCCGCCCCTCGGCGTAAGTCGCGTCGTCGAGCAGCCCCTGCGCGGCCAGCCTGTCCAGAAGGTCCTCGATTACGCCCGCGCCCTCGTCCGGATCGGTCCCGTGCAGGCGGGCCGACGTGACGACCCGGCGCATCAGCACCCGCCGCAGGTTGTCGCGCGAGGTGGCGAAGCGTTCCAGATAGTGGAGCGCGGCTTTCGTCAGGCGCTCCGGGGTCGCCAGCCTGGGGATGCGATGAGTCATGGCGCGACCTTAAACGATCTGCTACTGCGGGGTCATGCCCGATGTCCTCACGTTCGCCGCCGCGTCCCTGATCATCGCCCTGACCCCTGGGCCGAGCTGGATTTACGTGATCGGCCGCACGGTGATGCAGGGGTCTCTGGCCGGACTCGCCGCAGTGGCCGGCAACACCATGGGGATTGCCGTGCACACGGTGGCCGTGGCGCTCGGAGTCAGCCTGATCGTGCGGACGTCCGAGGCCGCGTTCACGATCCTGAAGGTGGCCGGGGTGCTGTATCTGATCTCCCTCGCCCTGCGCACCCTGCGCCACGGCCTGAAAACCGACGGTCCGCCGCTGCCACCGATCCGCCGCTGGCGGATCGTCGCCGAGGCGGCGATGGTCAGCGTCACCAACCCGAAGGTGGCGCTGCTGTTCATCGCCCTGCTGCCGCAGTTCCTGCGCCCGGAGACGGGATCGGCGTTGCCGCAGATGCTGATCCTGGGGGGCGTCCACATGGCGGTGGCGACCCTCGTCACCCTCGGTCTGGTGGCCGGGGCGAAGCGCCTGCGGTCGCTGTTCCTGCGCAACGGTCGCTTCGCGCGGTGGTTCCGGTGGTCGGCCGGCGCGGCGCTGCTGGCGATGGCCGGCAAGCTGGCCCTGGCGCAACGGTGAGGGAGGTCAGGGAAACCGCAGGATGACCGTCAGGTCGCCGACCTGATCGCGGTCTCCGGGCGCCACCTCGCCACGCAGCACAATCTCGAATTCGTGGCCGGCGAACAGGCCGGTGATGTCGTCCACCGATTTGAACAGCAGGTTGTCGGAGCCGCACGCGGCGGCGTATGCCCGTGGTGATTCGGGGCGGTACTGGCAGCCGATGGCGACATGGCCGCCCGGACGCAGCACGCGCGCCATCTCCCGCGCCGCCCGTATCGGGTCGCGGCTGTAGGACAGCACCCAGCCGGCGATCACCACGTCGAAAGACCCGTCCTCGAACGGCAGGGCGTGCATGTCGCCGAGCCGCACCCAGGGCGAATAGGAGATCAGGTCGACGGCGGCGATGTTGGCGGGCGCGAACCCGGCCGCCAGCAGGGCCAGCGGTTCCTCCTCGCTGCGCGGCCCGATGGACAGCACCGCGAGATCGCCGATCCGCCGGCGGACGGCGTCGAGCGAAGCCAGGGGATCGATCAGCCGCCACGGGCGCCCGGTCGCCGGAGCCGCCAGGACCTGCCGGGCGTTGTGGGCGATGGCGTCGGCGCCGATCGCCGGTCCGGCCGACTCCACCTGGCGGAATCCGTCGGCCATCAGGCGCCGCGCGCGGCGCCTGGTGACCAGGGCGGTCACCTCGGGAATGCGCAGCAGCAGGTGCGGCCGTTGCCGCAGGAGCTTGACGATGTCCAGGAACGTGGCCTGATCGATCGGGGGCATGTCGGACGGGCGGGTCACCGCGTGGCGCCTCCGTCCGGGTCCCGCGTCGGCAACCTCGGATGACGGCTCGATCCCGCCTCGTGGCGCGGTTTCCGTCCGTGTCGGAACGCCGCGTGCCAGGGTATCGGCGAAGGGACGACACAGACTTGAAGAAGATAGCGGTGCGCGCCGTCGGGCCGTTCGCCCCGGTGCAGCAGAAGTTGCGGATTGAAGATCAGGCCGTCGCCTTCCGCCGCCGGGATGGAAATGGGATCGCAGGCACAGCCGAGCCGCGCGGCCAGCGGCGCCAGATCGTCCAGGCGGTCCCCGACTTCCGGGAAACCGTAGCCGGCCTTCGCCAGGGCGGCGCTCTGGGCGGCGTTCAGAACCCGGGTCGGCGCGCCGTGGTCCTCGGTTCCGTTCAGATAGCAGAGGATTTTGAGAAACCAGGTGGAACCGGAATCGAAGTGCCAGCGGAGCGACGGGTTGGTGGTTTCGTCGGCTTCGGCGCGCTGGAAACTGAACCAGTCGGCCAGGTACTCGCTGCGGAAGAACGCCGTCAGGGCGTGGTCGGTTCGTGGCGCGAACAGCCGCGACAGTAGGGCGAGGATCAGCCCATCGTCGAGCAGGCGGTCGGAGTCGCCGTCGATCAGGGCCCGCAACTCGGCGCAGGTGGCCGCGTCGAGCATCGGCAGGACGGTGTACAGGGTTCGGTTGAGCGGATGGTCGCGCGGGCCGCCCGGGCGGCGGAACGCGGCCCGGCAGCGGGCCAGGTGCGCGGTCCAGCCGAGGCCGGAGTCGTACTCGGCCAGACGCCGGGCATGACCGGTCGGGTCGAGGGGAAAGCGGGCTTCGGTCGGTCGCATGGCGCGGCGGGGACCTCCGGCGGCGGCGCGGTCGCTTCCGTCATTAGCACGGATGGGGACGCCGCGCAGCCGTCCACGGGCCTTGGCCCGGTGGGCGCCATGACTTATATGGAAGGCGCCAACGCTCGAACCGTGGATGTCCCCATGACCATGTCCGCCCCCACGCCGCGCCGGCCGATTGGCGCCGTCAACTGGATCGGCCTCTACACCCTGTTCCTGCGCGAGGTGCGCCGGTTCACCAAGGTGCACTTCCAGACCATCGGGGCGCCGGTGGTCACCGCGCTGTTGTTCCTGGCCATCTTCTCGCTGGCCCTCGGGCGGGCGGTGACCGAGGTGCGGGGGGTTCCGTTCATGGAATTCCTGGCCCCGGGGCTGATCATGATGGCGGTGGCCCAGAACGCCTTCGCCAACACGTCATCCTCGATCATCATTTCCAAGGTGCAGGGCAACATCGTGGATGTCCTGCTGCCGCCGCTCAACGCCACCGAGCTGGCGCTCGGATTCGCGCTCGGCGGCGTGGTGCGGGGCCTGGCGGTGGGCCTGGCCGTGGGAGTCGCGATGGCGGTCTTCGTGCCGACCCGCCTGCACGATCCGCTGCTGATCCTGTTCTATGCCGTCGCGGCGTCTCTGATGCTGTCGCTGCTCGGGATGATCGGCGGCATCTGGGCCGACAAGTTCGACCACATGGCGGCGGTGACCAACTTCGTGATCACCCCGTTGTCGTTCCTGTCCGGGACCTTCTATTCGGTCGAGCGGCTGCCCGAGAACTTCCTGTTCATGGCCCATGTCAACCCGTTCTTCTACATGATCGACGGCTTTCGCTACGGCTTTGTCGGCCAATCGGACTCCCCGATCTGGCTGGGCATGCTGGTCCTGTTCGGGGTCAATCTTGTCCTCTGGCTGACCGTGCACCGGATGATCGCCAGCGGCTACAAGCTGAAGGCCTGAGCCGGATCCGGTACGCTTCTTGCTTCGCTTGAACGACCGTCACCGAGGGAGGCATGCCATGAGCGTAATCGATCCGTTGACCGGCCAGGGGGCCGTCTACGCCACCGAGGAGTCCGAACGGCTGCGCCGGGGCGGTCTGCCGGCCGATCAGAAGGAGGCCATACGCGAGCAAGGGTTCCTTGCCTACGTGGAGGAATTGAACAAAAAGAAAATCGAGGAGATGCGGCGCAAGATCCTTGAGGCCATGGGCCTGACCGAGGAAGACCTTGCGACGATGCCGTCCGAGCGGCGGGCCGCGATCGAGAAGGCGATCGACGACGAGATCGCCCGCCGCCTGCGCGCCGGGTCGCTGATCAACAACGACGAAACCGCCGCGCCACTGCTTCAGCCCGGGTCCGGCGGCGCTGTGCCGGGCATGAGCGCCGGGACGTCGTGGGCCGGGCTGCTGGAGACGGGTGGGCAGGTTTTGCCGGATAAACGGGACGAGAAATCCTGATCCGGGCAGGTTTTGCCTAGTGGATCCGATCCGCTAAGCTATTGATCTGGTGGTTCGATTCAGCCAGCGGATGGGACTCATCCGTTGGCATCGAACCACTAGGCCTCCTCGGCGTCCATTTCGTTTCTGAAGGCGCGCCAGGTGCCGCCACGCGGCATGCGGGCCAGCACCCTGTGTACCCGGAGGTGAATCCGAAGGTCGAGGTCGAGCAAGGCGTCGAGGCGAACCGTGCGCGCCTGCGCGTACATGTGGGCGACAAGACCGAGGAAAACCACATACAGGATCCAGGACGGGAGATCGCTGAGGCTCATGGCGTGTCATCCGGTGCAGACGTTGCGCGCGACGCGACGAGACTAGCACGCTCTTGCCTTGCGCGCCAATGGCGGTTGCCATGGTTTTTTCACATCGCGCCGATGACCATTTGATTGACAGACCGGGGTCCGATCCCGATACTCCCGCTTTTTTCAGCGACGGGGCTGCGCAAGGCCATGATTTCGCCGGTCATGCCCACCTATGCCCGGACCGACGTGGCATTCGAGCATGGCGCCGGATGCCTGCTCGTCGATACCGAGGGCCGCGAGTACCTGGATTTCGCGGCCGGAGTGGCGGTGAACGCCCTCGGCCACGCGCATCCGCGCCTGGTCGCCGCGCTGACCGAGCAGGCGACCAGGCTCTGGCACTGCTCCAACCTGTATCGGGTCCCCGGCCAGGACCGTCTGGCCGAGCGCTTGGTCGCGCGCACCTTCGCCGACACGGTGTTCTTCACCAATTCGGGCGCCGAGGCGATGGAATGCGCGATCAAGATGGTCCGCAAGTTCCACGACGAACGCGGGCGGCCGAACCGCTACCGGATGATCTGCTGCGACGGCGCGTTCCACGGCCGCACCCTGGCCACCATCGCGGCCGGCGGCCAGGAGAAGCTGCTCAAGGGGTTCGCGCCCGTGGTCGAGGGGTTTGATCACGTGCCGTTCGGCAACCTGAACGTCCTGCGCCAGGCGATCGGCGACGAGACGGCGGCCATTTTGGTCGAGCCGGTTCAGGGCGAGGGCGGCATCCACGCCGCGTCGGCCGACTATCTGCGGGGATTGCGGGCGACCGCCGACGAATTCGGGTTGCTGTTGGTGTTCGACGAAATCCAGTGCGGCATGGGCCGCACGGGCCGCCTGTTCGCCCACGAATGGGCCGGCATCGCGCCGGACATCATGGCCATCGCCAAGGGCATCGGGGGTGGGTTTCCGGTTGGCGCCTGTCTGGCCAGCGAACGGGCCGCCATCGGCATGACGGCCGGCAGCCATGGCTCCACCTACGGCGGCAATCCGTTGGCCATGGCGGTCGCCGGGGCGGTCATGGACGTGATCGACGACGATGCCTTCCTGGCTCATGTTCGGGACATGGCGGCGCGCCTGGAGGACGGTCTCGGGCGTCTGGTCTCGGCGCATCCGGCGGTGCTCGCCGAGGCGCGCGGGGTGGGCCTGATGCGCGGCGTCAAGTGCGCGCGCGAGGGCGGTGGCGCGGCGCTCATCGAGGCCGCCCGCGTCAGCGGCCTGCTGCTGGCGCCGGCCGGCGACAACGTGGCCCGTCTGCTGCCGCCGCTGATCGTCGGACCGGCCGAGATCGACCGCGCGCTGGCCATCCTGGACCAGGTCTGCGGAGATCTGGGATGAGCCGCGCTCCGAGGCATTTTCTCGATCTGGATCGGTTCGACACCGACGTTCTTCGCGACATCCTGGAGACCGGCCGCGCCTACAAGACCGGGCAGCGGCTCGACCTGCCGATGGACGGCCGGACGCTCGCGATGATCTTCGAGAAGCCGTCGACCCGCACCCGGGTGTCGTTCGAGGTGGCGGCCCACCAACTCGGCGGCAACACGATCATGATGGACGATTCCTCGTCGCAGCTCGGGCGCGGCGAGTCGGTGGCCGACACGGCGCGGGTGTTGTCGCGCTACGTGGACGTGATCATGATCCGCACCGACGATCCGGCCAAGCTGACCGAGTTGGCCGGGCACGCCACGGTGCCGGTGATCAACGGTCTGACCGATTCGTCGCATCCGTGCCAGTTGATGGCCGACGTGATGACCTTCGAGGAGCATCGCGGCGCCATCGCGGGGCGCACCGTGGCCTGGTGCGGCGACGGCAACAACGTCGCCCAATCCTGGATTCACGCCGCCGCCCGGTTCGGGTTCGATCTGCGCATTGCCTGCCCGGACGCCTTGCAGCCCGGCCCGGCGGTGGTCGATCGGGCGCGCCGCGAGGGCGCCCGGATCGTCGTCACCGACAACCCGAGGGCGGCGGTGCGCGGCGCCGATTGCGTGGTGACCGACACCTGGGTGTCGATGGGCAATCATGACGCCGCCAACCGTCACAACATGCTGAAGCCCTATCAGGTCAACGAGGACCTGATGAACGAGGCGCGAGCCGATGCCCTGTTCATGCACTGTCTGCCGGCGCATCGCGGCGAGGAGGTCACCGACGGGGTGATCGACGGACCTTGGTCGGTGGTCTGGGACGAGGCCGAGAACCGCCTGCATGCCCAGAAGGGAATCCTGGCCTGGTGTCTGGAGTGACCGACGATCTGGTGCTGCCGTTCCGGGTGGACGGCTGCGGCGTGCGCGGTCGGCTGGCCCGGCTGGCCGACACCCGGACGCGGATGCTGGAGAACCATCGCTATCCGCCGCCGGTGGCGCGGTTGATGGGCGAGGCGGCCGCGCTCGCCTCGGTGCTTGCCGCGTCGCTGAAGTACGACGGCCTGTTCAAGTTGCAGGCGCAGGGCGACGGGTCGGTGTCGATGCTGGTCGTCGACGTGTCCTCGGACGGCGACATGCGCGGCTACGCCCGCTTCGACGCCGACCGCCTGGCGGCATCCGACGCCGCGAGGGGCGGCCCGCTGCCCGGCCTGCTGGGAGCCGGCCTTCTGTCCTTCACGGTCGACCAGGGGCCGGACACCGACCGCTATCAGGGCGTCGTGCCGCTGGAGGGGGCGTCGCTGGCCGAATGCGCCCAGTCCTATTTTCGGCGCTCCGAACAACTCGAAACGGCGATCCTGCTGGCCGCCGACGATGTCCGCGCCGGAGCGTTGATGGTCCAGCGTCTGCCGGTGCCGCCGGACGCCGATCCGGATCGGGCCGAGAACGACTGGCGGCGCGGCGTGATCCTGGCGTCCAGCCTTCGCCCCGATGAATTGCTGTCCGACCGCCTGACGCCCGAGGATCTTCTGTATCGCTTGTATCATCGGGAAGGTCTGCGCGCATCCCCGGCCCGGCCGCTGCGGTTCCGCTGCCGGTGCTCCGACGATCGGGTCCGGGCGACTCTCAAGTCGTTTCCGCGCGCCGAGTTGGACGACATGCTGGAGAACGGCCGAGTGACCGTCACCTGCCAGTTCTGCGGAGCCGCCTATGTCTACGCGGCCGACGACCTCGATTCCCTCTAGCCTTTGAATCCAAGGCGGTATATATTGCGACATCGAAATGATGTGCGCGATATCACAGGCGCGCCTAACATTGGGTGATAGGCTTACGGAGACTCGGGGCGGCCGGTTGACGGTGCCGTCGCGGGGCCCTTGGCGGACAGTGGATTGGACGCGACGCAACGGCTTGGAGACGCACCATGGGGGATCAAGACATGCGCGGGACCGAGACCTTCGATGAGGACCGGGACGGCGAGACGACGGCACGGACGGAGCTGGATCTGGCCGTGGACGGCCCGCGCCCCGATCTGGGCGAGTCCGAGGAGCACGCCCTTGTGGCCGGCGACGGTGACGGCGACGACATCGGCGGGATGGGCAACGTGCAGTCGACCCAGCGCCAGACCCAGGAGTCGATCGAGGCCGGATTGGCGCCCGCGGGCGCCCCGGCGCGCCCCGGCGCGGACGGCCTGGAGACGATCGAGAACCCGGCGACTGCTTTCGGCGACCCGACCGGCGGCATTGCGGGTGGCGCCGGCGGCGACCTGTCGGTGCGGTTGGTGCGCTTCGCGGGCCGCGAGGTTTCCTTCGATCCGGCCGACGGCGCGGTGTCGGTGGCGGACGACGGGCGGGCCTTCGTGTCCGTCGAAGCACGACACGGCACCCTGACGGTGTTCGAGGACGGCGCCCATGTCTACCAGGCCGGCGGGGCGGCGGCCGCGCCGCCGGAGCCGTTCGAACTCGTCCTGATCGATGACGAGGGCGTGCTCACCTCGGTGACTCTTCCCGTTACGCCGGACGATGAGACACCGGACGACGAGACCCCGGACACCGGCGCCGAGGGGAACAGAGCGCCGACGGCGATCGACCATTCGGTGACCATGAACGAGGACGGCACCCTGACCATCACCGAGGCGCAGCTTCTGGCCGGGGCCTCCGACGCCGACGGCGACGTCCTGGGCGTGACCGCCCTCGGCGGGGCGGAGCACGGCGGCCTGACCGACAACGGCGACGGCACCTGGACCTTCACTCCGGATGCCGATTGGAACGGCGCGCTGTCGCTTGTCTACACGGTCGTTGACGGACAGGGCGGCACCGCGAGCGCCAACCTGAACATCACCGTCGCCGCCGTCAACGACGAACCGGTCAGTCAGGATCAGGCGTTCAGCCTCAATAACTACGAGCAGATCACCATCACCGAGGAGCAACTGCTGCGGGGGGCGACCGACGTCGACGGCGACACCCTCTCGGTATCGTCGATCGACAACGTGTCCAACGGCACCCTGACCGACAACGGCGATGGCACCTGGACCTTCAATCCCGACGACACGTTCACCGGCGATCTCGATCTCGTCTTCACGGTGTCCGACGGCCAGGGCGGCGAGTCGGTCAGTACCCTCGGCATCGATGTCGAGGCCCTGTTCACGAGCGGGTCCGATACCGTCAACCTTGGGGACGCGGTATCCACCTATGGCCAGGAACGGTCCACGTTCATGGCCGGCGGCGGCAACGACCGGGTGAGTGGCTCCTGGGATGATGACATCATTGTCGGCGGCACCGGACACGACATCCTGAGCGGTGGCGGCGGGAACGATACCCTGATCGGCGGGACGGGCAACGATACCCTGAGCGGCGGCGCCGGGGACGACGTGTTCCGGATCGACGGGACGGGTGACGGCTTTGACCGGTTCAGCGGCGGCGCGGGAAGCGACACCATTCTGGGCGGGTCCGGGGACGACCGGATCGGGATCGACGCGGACTTTCTGGCGAGCGACGGGATCGAGGTGATCGACGGTGGCCTTGGGAGCAACCGGGTGTCCGGGGACGCGTCGAACAACGTGATGGACTTCAGCGCCACGGAGCTTCGCAACATCGATGTCATCGAGGGCGGCGGCGGTCAC
>JANQIL010000056.1 GCA_028282245.1 Magnetospira sp. | reverse complement strand
GGCGTCACGGTCGCGGCGCGGCATCATCCCGGACAGCGAGGGGTGACGCGACGTCGGATCGGCGCGGCCGGTCAATCACCAAGGATGGTTCGGGATGGGTCGTTTGGTGCCCAGGAGAAGACTCGAACTTCCACGACCTTGCGGCCACAGGTACCTGAAACCTGCGCGTCTACCAATTCCGCCACCTGGGCAGGTGCCAAGCGACCGGGACAGGGGGTCCGCCCGGTTGCCGGGGCGCCACTGGTAGCCCAGCGGCGCGACGCTTGTCAACAGCAAACGGCGGGCGTCCGACGGTCCGGTTGACGAAGCCGGAACGGCGGGTTACCTCCGTTGTGACGGAATCGACAAGGGAGGGCGCGATGAGCGCGGTTTCGGGTATTCAGGTGGTCACCGTGTTCGGCGGCTCCGGCTTCATCGGGCGTCACGTGGTTCGCCGGCTGGCGGCCCAGGGGCGGCGGGTCCGCGTCGCGGTGCGCGACCCGGAGGGAGCGATGTTCCTGAAAACGGCCGGGGACGTGGGGCAGATCGTTCCGCAGGCGGTCGACATCACGCAACGGGACGCGGTCGCCCGGGCGCTCGACGGGGCCGACGCGGCGATCAACCTGGTCGGCATTCTGTCGCCATGGGGCAGCCAGACCTTCGAGCGGGTGCACGTGGACGGCGCCCGCCACGTGGCCGAGGCGGCGCGCGACGGCGGCCTCAAGGCCCTGGTCCACATGTCGGCGATCTGCGACCCGGCGACCGGCGCCGCCTACGCGCGCAGCAAGGTGGCCGCCGAGGCGGCGGTCCGCGCCGCCTGTCCGGAGGCCACCATCCTCAAGCCGAGCGTGGTGTTCGGCCCGGAGGACGACTTCTTCAACCGATTCGCCGACATGGCCCGATTCAGCCCGGCCCTGCCGGTGTTCGGCGGCCCGTTCCCGCCGCGCCTCGACCGCCGCGCCGGATTCAGGATCGACGTCTTCGGCGACGGCGGCCCGCGCATGCAGCCGGTCTACGTGGGCGACGTGGCGGAAGCCGTGGCGCGTTCCCTCGACCGGCCGGACGCGCGCGGCGAGACGTTCGAGCTGGGAGGTCCGCGCGCCTACGGCTTCAAGCAGCTGATGGAGATGGTTCTGGCCCACACCGGCCGCCGGCGCCTGCTGGTGCCGGTGCCGTTCGGACCGATGCGCCTGATGGCCATGGTTCTGGAACGCCTGCCGCAGGCCCCCGTGACCCGTGATCAACTCAAGATGCTGGCCGCCGACAACGTGGTGACCGAGGGCGTCCGGACCCTGGCCGACCTGGAAATCGAGGCGATGTCGGTGGGCACCATCCTGCCGACCTATCTCCGGCGTTACCGGTCGCCGCTCGCCCAGCGGCCTCGGCTGGCGTAGCGGGGCGGGCCCCGAACGCCCGCCATCCGATTCCTATCGGAGGCCGCACAGGGCGACGATGAAGTCGGCGATGGCGGACGGATCGTTCAGGTCGAGGCACGGCGGCCCGCCCGATGCGCGGGGTTCGTCGCAGGCCACCGCCGCCAGGGTCGGGTCGCCGGCGGCGCGTAGCGGCTTTCCGGTGGCCGCCCGGACGACCTCGATCTTGGGCAGCGGTTCGCCGCCGAAGCCCTCGACCAACACCAGATCGACCGGCGCCAAGCGCGACAGCAGGGCGGCGAGATCGGGCGGCGCCGCGTCCCTATTCTCCCTCAGAAGCGCCCAGCGGCGGCCGGAAACGACCATCACCTCCTCCGCGCCCGCCTCGCGATGGCGCCACGAGTCCTTGCCGGGGGTGTCCAGATCGACCGCGTGGTGGCTGTGCTTGACGGTGGAGACGCGATAGCCGCGCCCGGCCAGCTCGGGGATCAGGCGTTCGATCAGGGTCGTCTTGCCGCTGCCGCTCCAGCCGACCAGGGCGATCGCCTTCACGGTGGCGTCGGTCCGCCGTCCAACTGGCGGATGTGGCGCAGCGAGGCGATGAGGTAATCATAGCCGGTGACCAGGGTGGCCAGCGCCGCCAGCCACAGCCCGGCCAACCCGGCCTGGGTGGTGGTGACCGGCCCGAGATCGGGTCCCGCCGGGCCGGCCAGCAGCAATCCGAGGGCAATCATCTGCAAGGCCGTCTTCCATTTGGCAAGCAGGCTGACCGGCAGCCCGACCCGCGCCTCGGCCAGCACCTCGCGCAGGCCGGAGACCAGGATCTCGCGGCACAGGATCACCGCCGCCGGCAGCACGTGAATCCCCGACAGCCGCTCGACCCCGACCAGCATCAGCAGCACCGCGGCGACAAGCAGCTTGTCGGCGATGGGGTCGAACATCCGGCCGAACGCCGATTGCTGGTTCAGGGCGCGCGCCAGGTAGCCATCCAGGAAGTCGGTCACCCCGGCGTAGACGAACACGCCGAGGGTGGCCCAGTTGCCCCATGGGTCGGGCAGGAAGAACAACCCGATCATCAGCGGAATGGCGACGATCCGCGACAGGGTCAGGAAATTGGGAAGCTGCATCGGCATGGGACGAATCCGCGATACGATATTACCTCGGCAGGCGCAGTCTACCCGCCGCCGTGAAACCAGTCATAGAGTTTCTTGGCCAGCCCGGCGCTGATTCCGGGTACCGCCTCCAGATCGGCCAGCCCGGCCTCGCCGACCGCCCGCGCCGATCCGAAATGGTGCAGAAGCGCCCTCTTGCGGCGGGCGCCGATTCCGGGCACCGCGTCGAGCGGCGATGTGGCGTCACGCGCCGC
This sequence comes from Magnetospira sp., assembly GCA_028282245.1. Taxonomy (GTDB): domain Bacteria; phylum Pseudomonadota; class Alphaproteobacteria; order Rhodospirillales; family Magnetospiraceae; genus JANQGL01. Next base: position 44,652 of record JANQIL010000056.1, on the reverse strand, counting down.
GCGCCGCCGCCGGTGGCCGCCAATGGCGAATCGATGCGCCTCGTCGCGCAGCCGCTGGATGAAGTAGAGCACCGGATGACGGGCATCGAGAATCAGCGGCGGCCGGTCGGGCCGATGCACCTGTTCCCGGCCGGCGTTGCGGTCCGGCCCCTTGGACACCGCGACCAGGGCCACGCCGTCGATTCCCAGATCGGCGAACGCCGCGCGGGCAACGCCGAGTTGTCCCTTGCCGCCGTCGATCATCACCAGGTCCGGCCACTGGCCCCCGGCGCGGTCCGGATCGTCGCGCAGGGCGCGCGCGAAGCGGCGGCTCAAGACCTCGCGCATCATCGCGTAATCGTCACCCGGCGCCACCGGTCCCCTGATGTTGAACCGGCGGTAGCTCTTGCGCTCGAATCCCTCGATCCCGGCGACGATCATCGCGCCGACCTGCTGGCTGCCACGGATATGGGAATTGTCGTAGACCTCGATCCGCTCCGGCGCCGCGTCCAGATCGAGCGCCTCGGCCAGATCCTCCAGCAGGCGACGCTGCGCCCGGCTTTCCGACATCCGCCGGGACAGCGCCTCCTGGGCGTTGCGGGCCACATGCTCGATGGCGGCCCGCTTGTCGCCCCGGCGCGGAGCCTCCAGGCGCACCCGGTGGCCGGCCCGCACGGCGAGCGCGCGGGCCACGAGGTCGGCGTGACGCGGCGGGCGGTCGAGCAGAATCAGGCGCGGCGGCGAGCGGCGGGCGTAGAACTGGCCCAGGAACGCCTCCAGGACCGCTTCCGGGGTGTCCCGCCGGGCATGGGCCGGGAAGTAGGCCCGGTTGCCATGGCTGCGCCCGGCGCGCAGGAAAAACACCTGAACGCAGGTCTGGCCGCCCTCCTGATGCAGGGCGATCAGGTCGGTCGCCTCGGTTCCCGGCAGGGTGATGTCCTGATGCGCCTGGATGCGGGCGAGCGCCCGGATGCGGTCGCGAAGCTGGGCCGCCGCCTCGAAATCCAGGTCGGCCGCCGCCGCCTGCATGGCGATCGCCAGATGCCGTTGAATGTCCTGGCTGCGCCCGGTCAGGAAGCTCTTTGCCTGATCGACCAGATCGGCGTAATCGGCCTCCGAGATCTGGCCCACGCAGGGCGCCGCGCAACGCTTGATCTGAAACAGCAGGCAGGGTCGGGTGCGTCCGGCGAACACCGAATCACCGCAGGTCCGAAGCAGGAACGCCCGTTGCAGGACCTGAAGGGTCTGATTGACCGCGCCGGCCGAGGCGAAGGGGCCGAAGTAGGTCCCCGCGTCGCGGTGCGCGCCGCGATGCTTGACGATCCGTGGATAGAGGTGGCCGCCGGTCAGCAGGATTTCCGGGAAGCTCTTGTCGTCGCGCAAAAGGATATTGTAGCGCGGCTTGAGGCTCTTGATCAGGTCGGCCTCGAGCAGCAGCGCCTCGGCCTCGGTGTGGGTGGTGACGATCTCCAGGTCGGCGGTTTCGCTCACCATGCGCCGGATGCGCGGGCCGACGCGCTCGGGGCGCGTGTAGGCGGCGACCCGGCGGCGCAGGTTCTTGGCCTTGCCCACGTAGAGCACCCTCGCGTCCGGATCGAGCATCCGATAGACCCCGGGGGCGTCCGGCAGCCCATCGAGGCGCCGTTGAATCAGGTTCGCCCCGCCAAGGCCCGTGGAGGCGTCGGCGGGCGTTTCCGGAGAGTCCGTCATGGCGACCATTTAGGGGGTGGGCGGACGGGCGGTCAACGGCGTGGTTCTATCCACGATTCCTGTGGATAAGGATGTGGGCAAAGGCGGCGACAAAGCCGTGACCCGTCGGATCGCCTTGCGTTCAGCAGCTTGCCCAAAAAAAAAGCAATTATAATAATTGTTTGAATTTAATGGAAAATTCTTTTCAATGATGCGGTTCCGTCCCGGTACTGAACAACGTGTGGCGAGGGTAAAGCAACCGTTAATTCCCACCCCGTCCTGTGAACAACAGGCACCAATCGACCGCTAGAGACCTCGAAACAGGCGGCTTTTCGGCTTCCGGACGAGGCCTGTTCATGGGATGTCTGGGGGGTCCGCGCGGGCTTCCTGTTCAACCGCAACCGCATCGGCGGCCGCCGCGAGGCCGGTGGGTGGACCCCGCGCCCGGCGGGAGGCGGCGATTTCGGGGGCGCGCGAATGTCCTCAAGGATCGCCCAGCATCAGATCGCGCGATGATTGATTCTCTCGATCTCCACGCCCGCGCTGGTGGCATCCGGAAACACGTCCAGCTTCTCGATCCGCACCCGCGCCACCCGCACCCGCGAATCGGCGAAGCAGGCGTCGGCCACCCGTTCGGCCAGCGTCTCGACCAGATTCACGTGACCCTCGGCGATCAGCGCGCGAATGCCGCCGGCAATGCCTTCGTAGCAGACCACGCTGCCCAGATCCTCGTCGCGCGGCGCGGTGCCGGATTCGCAGACCGCCAGGTCGAGGTTGATCCGCACCCGCTGCGGCGCCGTCTTCTCGTAATCGTGGATGCCGATCCGGCAGGCCAGGACGAGATCGCGGATGAACACGTGGCGGGTCGCGGTATGGGCGTCCGCGAACTGTTGCGGCTGGATGATGCGGGCGGGGCCGGCCGTCATGTGGGATCAGTCCTCCGGGGCGGTGCCAAGCGGCGCCTGGGCCCAGCCTAGGTGCTGGCCGCCGTCAAGGGCTATCATTTGCCCGGTCATGGCCGGCGCGGCAAGGATAAACCGCACCGCGTGGCAAATCTCCTCGAGTCCGGTCTGGCGGCTTAGCGGCACCGACCGATACTGGGCGGCGAACGAGTCCGCCGTCTGGCGCGACGACGGCAGGGTGGGCCCCGGACCGATGGCGTTGACCCGAATGCGCGGCGCCAGGGCCAGGGCCAGGGTGCGGGTCAGGGTCCACAGGCCGGCCTTGCTGACCGTGTAGGACGTGAAATGCGGCGTCAGATTCCATACCCGCTGGTCGATCAGGTTGATCACGTTGCCGGTCACCCCATCGGGCAGCCGGCGGTGCATCGCCTGGATCAGGATCAGCGGCGCCCACAGGTTGACGTCCATGTGGCGATCCCACGATTCGCGGGTCACGCTGTCGATCGAATCCAGTTCGAACACCGAGGCGTTGTTGATCAGACAGGCGACGGGCCCCAGTTGCTCGGCCGCGCGGTCGACCAGACCGACCGCCGCCGCCTGATCGGTCAGATCGCCGTTCAGCGCCACGGCGCGCCCGCCGCCCGACTGGATGGCGCGGGCGACCTCGTCGGCCGGGCCGCTCGACCTGTGGAAATGCACCGCCACCCGCCAGCCGTTGCGCGCCAGATCGAGCGCGATGGCGCGGCCGATGCGCGCGCCGGCGCCGGTCACCAGCGCGCAGCGGGTCATGACAGCAGCCACCCGGCGACGACGACCGGCAGGCCGGTCACCTGGGCCGCCACGTAGCCTCCGTAGAGAACGAGAAAGGCGACCGCCTCGCCACGGCTGAACGCGCGGTTGGTGATCGCGAACGGTATCAGCAGCATGGTGGCGATCAGCATGGCCCAGATGTCGAACCCGAGGATCTGCTGCGGCACCGGGATCGGATGAACAACCGCGACGATCCCGGCGATGCCCAGGATGTTGAACAGGTTGCTGCCGATCACGTTGCCCAGCGCCAGGCCCGAGTGGTTGCGGAAGGCGGCCACCATCGACGCCGCCAATTCCGGCAGCGAGGTTCCGAAGGCGATCACGGTGAGACCGATCACCTCCTCCGACACGCCGAACTGGCGGGCCAGGGCGGTGCCGCCCTCGACGAGATGGTCGGCCCCGTACAGCAGCCCGACAAGGCCGCCGACCACCATGATCCAGGCCAGCAGGGTCGGCCCCCTGAACCGGCCGAGTTCCTCGGCCTCCTCGAGCAGGCTGTCGCTGACCCCGTCGCCCTGGCGGGTGGTAATCCACAGGAACGCGCCGAAACCGGCCAGCAGCAGCGCGCCCGACCAGCGGTCGATCTCGCCAAGCAGAACCAGGCCGCCGAACAGCAGGCTGCCGACGATCAGCACCCAGCCATCGCGGATCATCGTCGGATGGCCGGTGGCGATCGGCTTGACCGCCGCCGCCGCCCCGAGAATCAGGAGCACGTTCGCGATGTTGCTGCCAATCAGGTTGCCGAGCGCCATCTCGCCGGCATCGGACAGCGTCGCCTGAAGGGTGACCACCAGTTCCGGCGCCGACGTCCCGAACGCCACGACGGTCATCCCGATGAGCAGGGTCGAGACACCGAGCCGCCGCGCCACCGCGACCGATCCCCGGACCATGATTTCCGCCCCGCCCAGCAACAGGACGAAACCAAAGGCGATTTGCGCATACAGCATGTCGGGATGTCCATCGCTTGCGGGTCAGCGCGTTATAGACGGCTGTCCGCGAACTGTCATCAGCGAACTAAATGCGCGAATTCGGCCACCAGTCGCTCATAAAGGGGTCGCTTGAATTCGATGATGAGGTCGGGAAGCCGCCGCATCGGCACCCACCGCCAGGCGTCGAATTCGGGATGCGCCGTCGCCAGGTCGATGTCGCTGTCGCGTCCGGTGAAGCGGAGCGCGAACCAGCGCTGGGTCTGGCCCCGATAGCGCCCTTTCCAGATGCGATCGGCGATCTCCGGCGGCAGATCATAGGATAGCCAGGTCCGCGACTTGGCGAGCACGTCCACCTTGTCGGTGCCGATTTCCTCGGCCACCTCGCGCAGCACCGCCTGGCGCGGCTTCTCCCCCTCGTCGATGCCGCCCTGCGGCATCTGCCAGGCGTCGGCCCGCGTGTCGATGCGGCGGGCCACGAACACCAGCCCCCGGGCGTTGAGGATCATGGCGCCGACACAACGCCGGTAGGGCCTTTTGTCGAACGGAATCGTCGGAGTCATGGGATCTGGATGCCGGCGACCGCGGTGACCGGAGCGAGCGTGATGGTGCGGGCGTCCAGGTCGGCGATCCAGCGGCCCAGGGACTCAAGGGTGACCGGGAGCGGACGCGCCAGGGCCACCGCCACCGACCGCCGGCGGGCCGTTTCCTCCAGCCGCGCGAGGTTCCGGGCAATCGCCGCCGGCGACGGATCGTCGTCGATCACCATGTCGATGAAGGCGGTCGGAACCTTGAGATCGAGCGCCGCGTCGAGCGCCCGGGTGCCGCCGCCGGGCCGGTTGTCGACCCACATCACGCCGCGTTTCTTGAGATGTTCGAGCACCGGGGTGATCGCCGCCTCCTCGGTCGCGAACCGCGACCCCATCGACGCCAGAACCCCCACGTGGCCCGGCAGCGCGGCCAGGGCGCGGTCCAGGCGCCGCAGGTTCTCGTCGTCGGGAAGCGTGGTCATCAGGCCCATCGGTCCCGGGTCGCGCTGCGGGAAATCGTCGGGCTCCATGGGCACGGCGGCCAACGGCTCGTGACCGTACTCGCGGGCCAGCGCGGCGTATTCGGACAGATTCTCCCCGTAGGGGCTGAACGCCAGGGCGACGTCGCCGGGCAGCCGCTCGATGGCGGCCATGGTGGCGGCGCGGCTCAACCCGAGGCCGCCGACGATCAGCACGATGCGCGGCCGGTCGTCGAACGTGAAATCGCGCGCATAGAGGCGCCACGGCTCCAGGCCGTCCTCCGACACCATCGGCAGCGGGCCGAGCGGGTTCTGTTCCGTGATATCGGCGATCGGCGCCGCCGGCAGGGGCATTTCCTGGGGCGGCGCCGGCACGCCGTCGAACGCGGTCAACGGGGTCGACGACACGACGACCCCGGCGGTCGCCGCATTGCCGTCCTCGACGCTGTCGGCCACATCGTTGAGCGACGCGTCGTCGTCGTCGTCCGCCGCCGCTTCGTCGTCCGGGTCGGCGCCCTCGCCGGGCGGGGTCAGTCCGCCACCGACCGTCCGGTCCGGCAACTCGACGGAGATCATGGTGCCGGATCGGTGATCGCCGCCGGAAAACAGAAGCAGCGCGACAATGCCGATCACCAGCAGGCCGGCCGCGCCGCCGCCGAACAGCATCACCTTGCGACGCTTGGCCGAATCCATGCGGGACCAGAAGTTGCCCTCGCCGTCCTCGTCGTGGTCGTCGAAATCCGACGCCATGTCGTCATCCGACAGATCGTCGTCCGCGGCGCCCTTGCGGCCGATCAGCTTGTCGAAAAACGCCACCCTTCGAGCCTCCCCGATCGCGGCCGCCCTATTCGGTGACCCGCGCGGAGTACAGGGCGACTCCGTTGATCAGGTCGAGGGCGCGCAGAAGTTGATAGTCCCGAGGAGTGTCCACCGCCGGGTCCTCGGCATCCTCCGGTGTTTCGGGGTCCTCGGTTTCGCCCGGCCGTTCCGGCTCGTCGCCATTGACGAGGGCGCCGCGCAGATCGGCCTCGCGGCGCCCGTTCGGAGGCCTCAGGTCCTCGATGCGGGCCTGCATGACCTCGATATCGGGCTCGATGCCCTTGGCCTGGATGGAACGCCCGGACGGCGTGTAGTACCGCGCCGTGGTCAACCGCATGGCGCCGTGTCCGGGCAGCGGCACGATGGTCTGCACCGAGCCCTTGCCGAACGACTTGGTGCCCAGGATCAGGGCGCGGCGGTGGTCCTGCAGGGCGCCGGCGACGATCTCCGAGGCCGAGGCCGAGCCGCCGTTGATCAGCACCACCATGGGCAGGCCGTCGATCAGGTCCCCGGGCCGCGCGTTGAAGCGTTGGCCTTCCTCCGGATCGCGCGACCGGGTGGAGACGATCTCCCCCTTGTCCAGGAACGAGTCGGACACCTCCACCGCCTGATCGAGCAGGCCGCCCGGGTTGTTGCGCAGGTCGAGCACGATGCCGGCCAACTGGTCGCCCTTCTCGGACCGCAGATCCTCGATCGCCGCCTTCAGATTGGTTTCGGTGTTCTCGCTGAACGAGGTGATGCGCAGGTAGCCGACATCGCCCTCCAGGCGAGCCCGCACCGAGCGGATCTGGATCACCGCCCGGGTAATGGTCACGTCGAACGGCTCGCGGGCGGCTCGCCGGATGGTCAGGGTGATGTCGGTGCCGACCTTGCCGCGCATCCTCTCGACCGCCTCCTGAAGGGTCAGGCCCATGATCGCCTCGTTGTCCAGGTGGGTGATCAGGTCGCCCGGCTCGATCCCGGCCCGGAACGCCGGAGTGTCGTCGATCGGCGACACCACCTTGATCAGGCCGTTCTCCATCGTCACCTCGATCCCCAGGCCGCCGAACTCGCCGCGCGTCTGCACCCGCATCTCGCGATAGGTTTTCGGATTCATGTAGCTGGAATGGGGGTCCAGCGACGTCAGCATGCCGGTGATCGCCGCCTCGATCAGCTCCTGGTCGTCGGCTGGCTCCACGTAGTTGGCGCGGACCCGCTCGAACACATCGCCGAACAGGATCAGCAGATCATAGGTATCCGGGTTTTCCGGTGCGTCCGGTTCGGCGTTCTGGGCGAGCGGGGCGACCTGCCAGACCAGGGCGCCGGCCAGCAGGGTGAGCGCGATCCACTTGAATTTCATCCGTTTGCCTTGCCTTTCTGTGCCGTGAGCCACGGCCGGGGATTGATGGGCTGACTATCGCGGCGCAACTCAAGATATAGCCGCGGACGCTGAATGCCTGAGGTTTCCATGACTCCGACCGGCTCCCCGGTCAGCACCGTTTGGCCGATGGCGCCGTCGATTCGAGCCATTCCGGACAGCAGCGTATGGTATCCCTCGCCGTGTTCGATGATCAAGAGTCGCCCATAACCGCGAAATGGGCCGGCGAACACGATCTTTCCACCATGCGGCGCCACCACCCGGGCGCCCGGGCGGGTCTCGAAGGTCAGGCCCTTGGCGGTCGGCCCCTTGCCCTGCCGCGATCCGTAGGACGTCACCACCCGGCCGTTGACCGGCTGCGGCAGGCGACCGCGCGACCGGCTGATCGGGAGACCGGACGCGGGCGCCGGCACCGCGCGGACCGGCACCGTCGTCTCGAGGAGACGTGGCTTGGCGGCCGGCACCACCGCCGCAAGGCGCGCCGCCGTCCGCTCGGCGTCCAGGCGGCGCACCAGATCGCGCAGATCGCGCGATTTCGCGGCCAACCGGGCGACCGCCGCGCGGGCCGACGCCCCCTGTTGCCGCAGATCGGCGAACAGCGCCGCCTTGCGGGCCAGCAACTGATCCAGTTCGCCGCGCTCGTCGGTCAGCCGGTCGCGCGCCGCCACCAGGTCGTCGCGTTCGCGGGCCAGGGCGCGCCGGGTCGCCGTCAGGGACTCGAGCTGGCGGCGCAGGATCGCCGACCGCGCCTCGATCTCCGGCAGCGCGGCACGCATCAGGATGGCGCCGCGCACGGTGTCGTTGGGATCGCGCGGCAGCACGATCAGGGCTTCCGGCGGATAGCGGGCCATCCGCTGAAGGGTGAACAGCAGACCATCGAACTGGTCGCGGCGCGCCATCAGATCGGCTCGCTTGGCCGCCTCCTCGGCTTCCAGGTCGGCCAGCCGGGATTCGATCTCGGCGACTCCGGACTCGCGCTCGCGGGTGCTGCCTCCGGCCGCCACCAGGGCACGGCGAAGGCGGTTCATCTCGTCCCGCGCGGCGGCGGCGCGGCGTTCCAGATCGCGCTGCTCGGCGCGGCTCTTCTGCAGCGCCGTCTCGGTGCGGTCGAGTTCATCGAGCGGGGCCTCGGCCGACGCGGCGGCCGCCACCGCGAGAAGGGCGGCGACGGCGAGCGCGACGTCTCGCATGCGGCGGTTACTCGGCGGCGGCGGAACGGTCACTGTGTTCGACGATCAGCGACCGTCCGGTCATTCCGGCCGGTTGCGCGAGGCCCATGAGACGCAGCAGCGTAGGCGCCACGTCGGCCAGCCGGCCGCTCTGCAACCCCTGCGCCCAGGCCGGGGCGTTGATCAGGATCGCCGGAACCGGATTCAGGGTATGGGCTGTGTGCGGCTGGCTGCCGTCGCTGGCCAGCATCTGTTCGCAGTTGCCGTGGTCGGCCGTCACCAACAGGGTGCCGCCGGCCGCGATGACCGCCGCCTCCAGCCTGGCGAGACAGTCGTCGATCGTCCGCGCGGCCCGGATGGCGGCGTCCAGGATGCCGGTGTGGCCGACCATGTCGCCGTTGGCGAAATTGACCACCACCAGATCGAATGTGCCGCCGCCGATGGCGGCGACCAGCTTGTCGGCCACCTCGGGAGCCGACATTTCGGGCTGTAGATCGTAGGTCGCCACCTTGGGCGACGGCACCAGGATTCGCTCCTCGCCCTCGAACACCTGTTCCTGGCCGCCATTCAGGAAGAAGGTGACGTGGGCGTACTTCTCCGTCTCGGCGATCCGCAACTGGGTGCGGCCCGCCTTGGATACCACCTCGCCCAGGATGTCGGTCAGTTCCTCCGGCGGGAACATGGTGTCCAGGAAGGCGTTGAGATTCTTCGAGTACTCCACCAGGCCCAGCTTGGCGGCCCAGGCCACGGCGCGGCCGCGCTCGAAACCGTCGAACGCCGGATCGACCAGCGCCGCCAGGATCTCGCGTGCCCGGTCGGCCCGGAAATTGCCCATGATCAGCCCGTCGCCATCGCGCATGCCGGGATAGCCGGCGACCACCGTGGGCAGCACGAATTCGTCGGTCGTCCCGGCGTCGTAGCTCCGCCGGATGGCGTCCAGACCGTCCGCCGCCGTCTCGCCCGTCGCCTCGACCAGCGCCGCGTGGGCCCTGGCCACCCGGTCCCACCGCTTGTCGCGGTCCATGGCATAGTAGCGCCCCGAGACCACGCCGATCGTCAGGTTCAGGTCGGCCGTGCCATCCAGGAATTTCCGCAAATAGCCCAGGGCGCTGGACGGCGGGGTGTCGCGGCCGTCCAGGAACGCGTGCACGATCACCGGTACTCCGGCCCCGGATACCGCGCGGGCGATCGCCGCCATCTGGTCCTGGTGCGAATGCACGCCGCCCGGCGACATCAGTCCCATCAGGTGGCAGGCGCCGCCGCTCTCCCTGAGCGCCGCGATGCATTCGCGCAACGCCGGATTGGCGGCCAGCGAGCCGTCGGCCGCCGCGGCGTCGATGCGCGGCAGATCCTGCATCACCACCCGGCCGGCCCCGAGATTCATGTGGCCGACCTCGGAATTGCCCATCTGGCCGTCCGGCAACCCCACCTCGAGGCCCGAGGCGTCGAGCCGGGCGGTCGGATACTGGGTCACCAGACGGTCCCAGGTCGGGGTGTCGGCCAGGGCGATCGCGTTGTGGTCGCTCTCGGCCCGCTCGCCCCAGCCGTCGAGTATGCACAGCACGACGGGGCGTGGAGTCCGCGCGGTCATGGCATGCCTCCTTGGTTTGATTAAACACTAAAAGCGCGTATATCCGCGCCAAATTCCATGTCCCCACTATATCGGGGTTCGCGGCGGAGCGCGACGGATTCCGGATGAACATCCGGTGGCACGCCCCGAAGCGGCCGTCGCGGGCCGCTCCGGGGTCCCGTCGCGACTATTCCGCGGCCGCCACCGGGGCGGTCCTTTCCCGCTTCACCAGAAGCTTGTTCAACGCGTTCACGTAGGCCTTCACCGAGGCGACCATGGTGTCGGTATCGGCCCCCTGACCGTTCACGGTCTTGCCGTTCTCTTCCAGGCGCACCGTCACCTCGGCCTGCGCGTCGGTGCCGCCGGTCACCGCGTGCACCTGATAGAGTTGCAGCCGGGCGGTCGCCGGGACCAGCGACTTGACGCACCGAAAGGCGGCGTCGACCGGACCGTCGCCGCTGCCCTCGGTGGCCTTGATCTCGCCGTCCATGTCCAGTTCCAGACGCGCCATCGGCGGGTTGTGGCGAGTGCCGCACATGATCTCCAGGGACACCAGCCGGATGCGGTCGTTGCTGCGCACCACCTCGTCGTCGACGATGGCGACGATATCCTCGTCGAACACCTCCTTCTTGCGGTCGGCCAGGTCCTTGAACCGGGCGAAGGCATCGTTGATCGCGTTGTCGCCCAGTTCGTAGCCCAGTTCGCGCAGCTTGTCCTTGAACGCGGCACGCCCGGAATGCTTGCCCAGGACCAGGGTCGACTTGGTCAGGCCGACCGATTCCGGAGTCATGATCTCATAGGTCTGGGCGTTCTTCAGCATGCCGTCCTGGTGAATGCCCGACTCATGGGCGAAGGCGTTGGCGCCGACAATCGCCTTGTTGGGCTGCACGTTGAAGCCGGTGATGCTCGACAGCAGGCGCGAGGCGCGGGTGATATGGGTGGTGTCGATTCCGGTGACATAGGGCATGTGGTCGGGACGGGTGCGCAGGGCCATGACGATCTCCTCCATCGCCGCGTTGCCGGCCCGCTCGCCGATGCCGTTGAGGGTGCATTCCACCTGCCGCGCCCCGACCCCCACGGCGGCCAGCGAGTTGGCCACCGCCAGCCCCAGGTCGTTGTGGCAGTGCACGGAGATGATCGCCCGGTCGATGTTCGGCACCCGATCGAACAGCATGCCGATCCGGGCCGCGAACTCGTCCGGCACCGCGTAGCCCACGGTGTCCGGAATGTTGATGGTGGAGGCCCCGGCATCGATCGCCGTCTCGACGCAACGACACAGGAAATCGGCCTCGGTCCGCGATCCGTCCTCGGCCGACCATTCCACGTCGTCGACCAGGTTGCGGGCGTGGGCGACGCTCTGGCCGACCATCTCCAGCACCGTTTCCGGCGCCATCTGCAACTTGTACTTCATGTGCAGGGGGCTGGTGGAGATGAAGGTGTGGATGCGCTTGCGGGGCGCCACGGCGATGGCCTCGGCGCAGCGGTCGATGTCGCCCCGGGTGGCGCGCGCCAACCCGGCCACGGTGGACTCGGTGACCGTCCTGGCCACCTCGCGCACCGCCTCGAAATCGCCTTGCGAGGCGATCGGGAAACCGGCCTCGATGACGTCGACGCCCATCGCCTCCAGCGCCTTGGCGACCCGCAGCTTCTCCTCCAGGTTCATGGAACAGCCGGGCGACTGCTCGCCGTCGCGCAGGGTGGTGTCGAAAACAATGACCCGGTTGGGGTCGCGTTCGGGTACGGAATTCATGAATCGGGTTCCTTCAATGAAAATCGTTGGGGAGGCTTTCCAAGGTCCCCTGAGCGGCGGTCGACGAGCGACGGGAAACGGCGCGGCTCAGGGGCTGGTAAGGCGAAGGAGCCCGAGCGGAAGCAGGCCGAGCGGCAGCAACGCGGTCGCGACGGCGACGGCGCCGTTCGAGAAATCGACCATGGAGCGTGCGGCGGTCATGACGAAATCCATCTGTCAGCCTGATTCACGGCCGGAACCAAACCGGCCGCGTCTCAAGATAAAGGGGTTCGGACGCGCGATGTCAACGGGAAAGTGGCGTCCGGCGGCGTCGATCGGATGGTCGCGGCGGGCGATGGTCTCGGGACGGCGCGGGAGATCGGAATCGCGGGGTCACGGCGCCCCCTACAGCAGCCCCATCTGCTTGAAGCTGGCGTGACCCTCGCGGCTGATCACCACGTGATCGTGCAGCACGATGCCGAGCAGGTCGGCCGCCTGCTTGATCTCCCGAGTCATGTCGATGTCGCCGCGCGACGGCATCGGGTCGCCCGACGGGTGGTTGTGGGCCAGGACGAGCGCCGTGGCGCCCAGGTCCAGCGCCCGCTTGATGACCTCGCGCGGATAGGCCGGAGTGTGGTCGACGGTGCCCCGCTGCTGCACCTCGTCGGCGATCACCTCGTTGCGGCGGTTCAGGAACACCACCCGGAAGCACTCGTTGGCGTCATGCGCCATCGCCGCCGTCAGGTAATCGAGCAGGGCATCCCAGGAGGTCAGCAGCGGCCGCTCGAAAACCTCGGCGCGGCCAAGGCGCAGCCCCGCGTCACGCACCGCGCGCAGAAGCACGGCGGCCGGCAGGTTGAGGCGGTCGAACTCGCCCAGGCGCTCCGGATCGGCCGCCAGAACCGCGCCGAGACTGCCGAAGCGGGCCAGCAGGTCCTTGGCCAGCGGTTTGGTGTCGACCCGGGGAATGGCGAAGAACAGCAACAGTTCCAGCAGTTCGTAGTCCGGAAGGTGCCCCAGGTCGGCGGCCATGAACCGTTCGCGCAAGCGCCGCCGGTGACCGTGGTAATGGGGCTTCTCCCGGTTGTCGCCCAGTCCCCGTGGCGACGCGATCTCCTCGCCCAGACCGGCCGCGGCCCGGTGCTCGGCGATGGCCCGCGCGATCGCGGCCTGCGGCGGCGCCCCCTCGAACACCCAGACCTGCTTCATCTTGTGCCAGCGCCCGCCCGCCGCGCGCAGGGCATGGCGGTGCGGATGGGTGTTGCCGGACAGGTGGTATTCGGACTCGCCGTCGCCCGCCGCCCGCTCGATCACCGTCAGCCCGGCCTCGGCGAGGCTCGCGGCGTCGGGATCGGCCGTGCGTCGGCGCGCCGCCACCGCAGGTCACCCCACGGCGTAGGGTGGCCGATGGAGGCCCGCCGGCGACAGGGTGAAGATCTCGCAGCCGTCCGCCGTCACGCCGACGGTGTGCTCGAACTGCGCCGACAGGGACTTGTCGCGGGTCACCGCCGTCCACCCGTCGGCCAGGATTTTGACGTCCTGCTTGCCGGCGTTGATCATCGGCTCGATGGTGAAGAACATCCCCTCCTGCAACCGCGTCCCCTCGCCCGGCAGACCGAAGTGCAGGACGCTGGGCGGCATGTGGAACATCCGCCCGACGCCGTGGCCGCAGAAGTCGCGGACCACCGAGAAGCGGTGTTTCTCGGCATGGCTCTGGATGGCGTGGCCGATGTCGCCCAGGGTGGCGCCGGGACGCGCCACCTCGATGCCCAGCATCATGGCCTCGTAGGTCACCTGGACCAGCTTGCGGGCCTTGATCTTCACGTCGCCGACGAAATACATGCGCGACGAATCGCCGTGCCAGCCGTCGAGGATCGGCGTCACGTCGATATTGATCACGTCACCTTCGGCGAGGACCTTGTCGCTCGGGATGCCGTGACAGACCACGTGGTTGACCGAGGTGCAGATGGATTTCGGAAAGCCCTTGTAATTGAGCGGCGCCGAGATGCCGCCGCGCGCGGTGACGAATTCGGCGCACAGACGGTCCAGTTCGCCCGTCGTCACGCCGGGCACCACGTGGGGGGTGATGAAATCGAGGGTGTCGGCGGCCAGCCGCCCGGCCCGTCGCATGGCCTCGAAGTCCGCCGCGTCGTGGATTACCACGGTATTCGGTTTGGCATCCAAGGGATGGTCCCTTTCATCTCCCCGCCCATCTCTATAGCGCAACGGGGAGGGGCCGCGCCACAGTGATTCCGTCCACCGACACGTCGCAGGCCCGGCAAATCGATTCGACTCCCGCCGCCCGGGCTCGCGCCAGGCCGGCCGCGTAGGCCGGATCGATGTCGGCCGCCACGGCGAACCGGTCGCAATCGCCCCGCTGCACCAGATACACCATCACCGCCCGGTTGCCGGCCGCTACCATGTCCGTCAGTTCCTCCAGGTGCTTGGCGCCGCGCGCCGTCACGGCGTCGGGGAATTCGGCCGCCCCGCCGTCGCGCCGCAGGGTCACGTTCTTCACCTCCACGTAGCAGGGCGGCCGACTCGGGTCCTCCAGCAGCAGGTCGATGCGCGAGTTCCTGCCGTACTTCACCTCCCGGCGCAGCGTGGCATATCCGGCCAGTTCGTCGATCGCGCCGCCGGCCACCGCCTCGGCGACCAGCCGGTTGGGCCGGCCGGTGTTGATGCCGACGAGGCCGTCGCCGACCCGGACGAGTTCCCACGTGTACCGGAGCTTGCGGTTGGGGTTGTCGGCCGCCGACAACCAGACCTCGGAGCCCGGCTCCTTGACGCCCAGCATGGAGCCCGAATTGGCGCAATGGGCGGTGACCACGCCGCCGTCGATCAGTTCGACGTCGGCCAGGAACCGTTTGTAGCGCTTGATCAGGCGGCCCTCAATCAGGGGGTCCGCGAACTTCATTTCAAGGCCTCCCCGAGGGAGACCGAGGCGCTGCCGCGCGCGACCGGCCTCGGTTGATCGGGATGCGGCGCCCAGCCGGACAGGAAGACGACCTGGAACGTCGCCGGCACCCGGCCGTCGGGGCCGGCGTGGCGCTCGCGATAGACACGGCGCGCGGCGGCCAGGGTGTCGCGCCGGGTGACCGCCGGCCAGCGTTCGCGAACGGCATTGGACTCCCCCATGCCGCGCAGGTCGGCCATCAGCGCCAGCGGGTCGGCGTAGGACACCGAAATCCGGTCGGCGTCGGCCACCGGCAGCGCGAAGCCGGCCCGGATCAACAGATTCCCCAAATCCTTGACATCGGCGAACGGAGACACGCGGGGACTGACCCCGCCGGCGGTTTCGCCCTCGGCGTCGGACAGCGCGTCGCGCAACTCGGCCAGGGTGCCGGCGCCGAACAGCGCGGCCAGGAACAGGCCGTCCGGCTTCAAGGCGCGGCGGATCTGGATCAGCGCGCCCGGGAGGTCGTTGACCCAGTGCAGCGACAGACAGGACAGCACCAGGTCGAACGCGCCGTCGGCGAACGGCAGGGCCTCCTCGTCGAGGGCCAGCGCGCGGGGCCCGGCGCGCGCCGCCATGATCGGCGACAGGTCGCCCTGGACCAACGTCCCGACGTCGCCGCGCCCGGCCAACTGGCGGCCAAGGGCACCATTCCGGCAGCCCAGATCGAGCGCCACCGGAAACCGGCGCGTCACGTCGTCGAGCCGATCGAGCAACCGCTCCGTCACCTCGTCGAACAGGAACCGGAAGTCGTCGAGACGCGGCGCGGCGCGGTCGCGGTGGGCGCGCACCGCCCGGCGGTCGAACACCGTCATTGTCATGCGCCGACTATGGGGAGACGGACGATCCATGTCCATGACTGTCGGAAGAAACGCCCGGCAAGGGATTCATATGATTCGGTTTTTTGAGATGTTCACGAAATGATTCAGTCAGCGTGAAGGATTCAAATCAAGTGACTCAGTCGGAGGATTTCACTTTGCAGTCGACGTATCGGGCCGAAAACCACATATATTGTGTTTGTGGATTTGACATTTAAGAAAATTTCACCTAGAAAAGTTTATGGATCATGAGTCCTTGTGCTGCATCGGAGCCGGCCAAGAACAAAAGACAATATAATAGAAAATTAATATATGTTACTTGAGTCGGCTTGGAACCGGTTGCCAAACCGCCCGATCCCGATCAGCCGCCGGATTCGATACCGCGAGGGAAGTGGGAGATCGCCGCCATGGTGGCCAAGCAGCTTCAGGCACCGAGCCTCTATCGGATTCGCTACCGGCTGGCCGACGATCCCGACTGGATCGTCGAGACGTTGCTGCCGGTTGGCCCGGGGGAGTCGGCGCGAACGCTGGCCGAGGCGCGCTTCGGTCCCGACGCGGTGCTGTCGATCGACCCGCAGCGCGACGCGACCCCGCCGGTCGCCCGCTTCCTGCACGGCCGCTTTCATGCCATGGCGCCGCAGGACGAACCCTTGTTGCAGGGTCTGTGTTCCTGATCCGGCGATGCGGATCGGCATCGACCTCGGGGGCACCAAGATCGAGGCCCTGGCGCTGGCCGAGGACGGCACGGAATTGGCGCGTCGGCGAATCGCCACGCCGGCCGGGGATTACCAGGCAACCGTCGCCGCTGTGGCCGGCTTGGTGCGGGACATGGAGCATCGCCTGGGCCGTCGGGGACGAGTCGGCGTCGGCATTCCCGGCACCCTGTCCCCGGCCACCGGCCTGGTCAAGAACGCCAACTCCACCTGCCTGATCGGCCGGCCGCTGGACGTCGATCTGTCGCGCGCCCTCGACCGGCCGCTACAGTTCGCCAACGACGCCAACTGCTTCGCTGTCTCGGAGGCGCGCGACGGAGCGGCGGCCGGGCACCGGGTGGTGTTCGGCGTGATCCTCGGCACCGGGGTCGGCGGCGGCTTGGTGATCGACGGCCGGGCGCATGCCGGGCGCCACGGCATCGCCGGCGAATGGGGCCACAACCCGCTGCCCTGGCCGACCGACGAGGAGCGTCCCGGGCCGCCCTGCTACTGCGGAAAGAACGGCTGCATCGAGACCTTCCTGTCCGGCCCGGGGCTGCTGCGCGACTATCACGGCCTGGACGGCGCCGACCCGCGCACGACCACCGCGCATCAGGTGGCCGAGCGGGCGGCGGCCGGCGATCCGGTGGCCGAGGCGGCCCTCGTCCGCCACGAGACGCGCCTCGCCCGCGCCCTGGCCGGCGTGATCAACGTGCTCGATCCCGACGCGGTGGTGCTCGGCGGCGGCCTGTCGAACCTGCGGCGACTCTATGAAACCGTGCCGCGCCTTTGGCGGGAGTGGATATTCTCGGACCGCGCGGACACCCCGCTGCTCCGCAATCGGCATGGCGATTCGAGCGGCGTGCGCGGCGCCGCCTGGCTGTGGCCGGCCGCGTGACCGCGACGGCGAGCCGGGGCTACAGGCGGGTTGCGATGACCTTCTGGTACAGGCCGCCGAAATAGGTTTCGGTGGTTCCCCAGCCCACGTCGTCGCGATGCCGGGCCAGGGCCGGAATCGAGCCCTCGACCAACTCGCGGGCGAACGGTTCCAGGAGTCCGTAGACGGCGGCCATGATCGGCCGCAGGGGATGCAGCCAGTGCATCCGGTGATAGTCCACGAACACCACCCGACCGCCCGGACGAACCGAATCCAGCAACGCATCGACGATCGCCACCTTGTAGTCGCCCGGCACCTCGTGCAGCAGGAAGAAGCTGATCGCCACGTCCATGTCGGCGACGCCCGGCTGGCGCGCGTCGGCCACGCGCACCGAGGCCTGCGGAAACCCGGCCAGCTTGCGGCGCGTCTTGCGGACCTGATTGGGGGCGATATCGATCACCGACAGTTCACTGTCCCGGCCCAGTCGGCGCGCCATGCAGGGCGAGAAGTCGCCATACACGCAAGCCGCCTGCAAGACCCGCTGCCCGGGCTCCAGTTCGGCCTCCACGGCCCGAATCAGTCGCCGGGCGTTGCCCCACAGAATCGCCGAGACCATTGTCGGATGATCGAAGATCCTCTGACCGGTGGCGCTCAGATAGCACCAGGAATACACGTCCCGGAGATAGCCGGGAACACCCGGAGGCGGCGCGGCGAGATCGGGTTCGGTCGGAACGACGTCGGATGTGGCTTGCGAAACCACCGTTTCGGTGGCGCGGCGCAGCGGAAGAGAATCATGATTCACGGATCGACCGTCTCCGGAAGAGATCAAATGGCAGGGCAAGCGCCAACCTAGCCCTAGGATCGAAGATTTCAATCATTTTTCGCTCTGCAAAACGGATTTCGAAATTGAATTCCTTGAAATCGATTAATAACCCCAATCTCTTCCATGTTATTTTTCACGCTGATTCGGCGGCGTCGGAAATGCCGCCATTGGCGCGCAGGACGTCGCCCGCCAAGTACAGCGACCCGCAGATCAGAACGCGGGCCGGCCTTTCGGCGCCCCTCGCGAGGTCGTCCAGCGCCGCCGCCACCGAGGCGGCCGGCGCGGCGTCGAACAACAATCGGCGCGCCGTCTCCGCGAGGTCCGCGGCGCTCAGGCTCTGGGCCTCGCCGGGAATCGCCACGCAGCGCACCTTGTCGGTCCGCGCCCGGAAGGGATCGAGAAAACCGGCCACGTCCTTGCTCGCCATCATGCCGAGGATCAGGTGCAGCGGCCGGTCCCGCCACCGTCGGGCGTGGGTGGCCAGGGCGACGCCGGCGGCCGGATTGTGGCCACCGTCGAGCCAAAGTTCCCAGCCGTCGGGCAGAACGCCGACCAAGGGTCCCTCGGCGAGCCGTTGCAGGCGGGCCGGCCAGTCGACGGTCAGCAGTCCCCGGGCGAGGGCGGCCTCGGGGATATCAAGGCCGAGTCGCGTCCCCAGCGCCTCGGCACAGGCCACCGCCTGCGCGGCGTTGTGAATCTGGTGCGGTCCGGGCAGGCCCGGACGCGGCAGGCGAATCGCCCGGTCGGGACCGCGATACAGCAGGGCGTCGCCCGTCGCGTGGCCGCCCCAATGCTCGCCCTCCCGGAGCAGGGGCGCGCCGCGCGTGCCGGCTTCGGCGTCGAGGATTCGCTCCTTGCGGCGCGGCGGCCGGGCGACGACACAGGGGACGCCGGGCTTCAGGATGCCGGCCTTCTCGCGCAGGATGGCCTCAATGTCGTCGCCCAGCATCGCCTGATGGTCCATCGAGATCGGCGTCAACGCGGTGAGGGCCGGACGGGCGATCACGTTGGTGGCGTCGAGCCGCCCGCCAAGCCCGGTCTCCAGAAGGGTGACGTCGGCCGGGGCGCGGGCGAAGGCGAGGAAGGCGGCGGCGGTGGTGATCTCGAAGAAGGTGATCTGGCCGCCCTCGTTGGCGCCCTCGCATTCGGCCAGGAGGTCGGCCAGGGTCGCGTCGTCGATCAGGCGGCCAGCGACCCGGATGCGCTCGTGAAAGCGCACCAGGTGCGGCGAGGTGTAGGCATGGACCCGCAGGCCGGCCGCCTCCAGGATCGCGCGCAGGAACGCGACCACCGACCCCTTGCCGTTGGTCCCGGCCACGTGGACCACCGGCGGCAGGGCCTCCTGCGGATCGCCCAGCCGATGGAGCAGATGCGCCACCCGGTCCAGCGAGAGATCGATCAGCTTCGGATGCAGGGTCCCGAGCCGCGCCAGGATCGCGTCGCTGCGCATGTGGTCAGGGTTTGATGGGGGCCGGCTCGAATCCCGACGGCAAAATGTCGCGCGGATCCCCGGAAACCTCCGCGTCGACGAACTCGGCGTCCGAGAATTCGGCCGGTTCGCGGGCCGGTTCGGGCTCGCGGATATCCTCGTTGGCCGGCTCGATGACGGTTTCGACGACATCCTCGGCGAGGGACGCCTCCATGGCGTCGTCCTCCGGCACGAAGGGAACCACGGCGCCGGCCGGCTTCGGGTGGCGCAACAGCTTCTGGACCCGGATCAGGGTATCGCGCAGGTCGTGGCGGCGCACCACCATGTCCACCATCCCATGATCGAGCAGGTACTCGGCGGTCTGAAAATCGTCGGGCAGGGTTTCGCGGATGGTCTCCTCGATCACCCTCCGGCCGGCGAATCCGATCACCGCGCCCGGCTCGGCGATCGCCAGATCCCCCAGCATGGCGAACGAGGCCGAGACGCCGCCGGTGGTCGGGTCGGTCAGCATCACGATATAGGGCAGGCCGGCCTCCTTGACCTCGTCGACCGCCAGGGTGCTGCGCACCATCTGCATCAGCGACAGGATTCCTTCCTGCATGCGGGCCCCACCCGACGCCGGAACGACGATCAGCGCCGCGTCCTGCACCACCGCGAGGCGGCCGGCGGCAACCAGCCCCTCGCCCACCGCGATGCCCATGGAGCCGCCCATGAAATCGAAGTTGAACGCCGCGATGACCGTGTTCATGCCGCCCATCCGGCCGTGCGCGACGATGATCGCGTCCTTCTCCGAGGTCTTGGCCTGATTGTCCTTCACGCGGTCCGAGTAGCGCTTGAGATCCTTGAACTTCAGGGGATCGACAATGGTCTGCGGCGGCTCGATGGTCTGGTACTCGGCGTCGTCGAACAGGATTTCCAGACGCCGCCGGACGCCGATCCGCATGTGATGGCCGCAGTACTGGCAGACCCGCAGGTTGCCCTCCAGGTCGCGGTGGAAGATCATCTGCTGGCAGGCCGGACAGCTGTGCCAGAGGTTTTCCGGAATGTCCTTGCGCCCGACCAACTCGCGGATCTTGGGGCGGACGAAATTGGTCAACCAGTTCATGGGCTTGCCTCCTCGATCCGTTATCGGCGGGCGCCGCGCACCCCGGCCGCCAGGTCGCGGGTCCGGCCGAGCACCGCGTTCACCGGGTCGTCGCCGGCCGCCAGGGCGACCAGGGCCGAGCCGACCACGGCGGCATCGGCCACCCGGGCGATCGCGGCCGCCTGATCCGGTGTCTTGATGCCGAACCCGACACCGATCGGCAGGTCGGTCCGCGCGCGCAGGCGGGAAACCGCCGCCGCCACCGCGTCGGCCGTCGCCGAGCCGGTGCCGGTGATGCCGGCGATCGACACATAGTAGAGGAAACCGGACGCGTTCTCCACGACCCTCGGCAGCCGCGCCTCGTCGGTGGTCGGGGTGGCGAGATAGATGAAGTTCAGCCCGGCGTCCAGGCAGGGCAGGCAGAAGTCCGCCTCTTCCTCGGGCGGCAGATCGACCACGATGAAGCCGTCCACCCCGGCCGCCTTGGCGTCGGCCAGGAACCGATCGACCCCGTAGACGTAGATCGGGTTGTAATAGCCCATGAGGATGATCGGCGTCGCGTCGTCGTCGGTCCGGAAATCGCGCACCAGGGACAGCACGCCGGTCAGGGTCATGCCGGCCTTCAGGGCGCGCTGCGACGAGGCCTGGATGGCCGGACCGTCGGCCATCGGGTCGGAAAACGGCATCCCCAGCTCGATCAGGTCGGCCCCCGCCGCGGGCAGGCCGCGCAGGATCCGGCGCGACGTCTCCGGGTCCGGGTCGCCGGCGGTGACGAAGGCGACCAAGCCAGCCCGGCCCTCGTCCCCGAGGGCGGCGAACCGGCGGCCAATGCGGGTCTCCGGGCGGCGTCTCACAGCGACACCCCGTCGATCGCGGCCACCGTGTCGAGGTCCTTGTCGCCGCGCCCGCTCAAGTTGACGACCATCAGGTGATCGGCCGGCAGGGTGGGGGCGAGCCTGATCGCGTGGGCCACCGCGTGGGCCGATTCCAGGGCCGGGATGATGCCTTCGAGGCGCGAGCAAAGGCGGAAGGCGTCGAGCGCCTCGTCGTCGGTGATCGCCACGTAATCGACCCGCCCCAACTCGTGCAGCCAGGCGTGCTCCGGACCGACCCCCGGATAGTCGAGCCCGGCCGAGATGGAGTGGGCCTCCTCGATCTGGCCGTCGTCGTCCATCAGCAGATAGGTGCGGTTGCCGTGCAGAACGCCCGGCCGGCCGCCGGTCAGGCTGGCCGCGTGCCTGCCGCTGTCGATTCCGTGACCGGCCGCCTCGACCCCGTAAATGCGCACCGAGGGATCGTCCAGGAACGGATGGAACAGGCCCATGGCGTTGGAGCCGCCGCCGATGCAGGCGACCAGGGAGTCCGGCAGCCGGCCTTCCAGGTCCAGGATCTGGGCGCGCGTCTCCTCGCCGATCACGCACTGGAAATCGCGCACCATGGCCGGGAAGGGATGCATTCCGGCCACCGTGCCGATCAGGTAATAGGTGGTGCCCACGTTGGCGACCCAGTCGCGGATCGCCTCGTTCATGGCATCCTTGAGGGTACCGGCGCCGGCGGTGACCGGTCTCACCTCGGCGCCCATCATCTTCATGCGGTAGACGTTGGCCGACTGGCGCTCGATGTCCTTGCAGCCCATGTAGACGGTGCACGGCAGGTCGAACAGGGCGCAGACGGTGGCGGTCGCCACCCCGTGCATGCCGGCCCCGGTCTCGGCGATGATCCGCGTCTTGCCCATGCGCCGGGCGAGCAGAATCTGGCCCATGCAGCTATTGACCTTGTGGGCCCCGGTGTGGTTGAGGTCCTCGCGCTTGAAATAGACCTTGGCGCCGCCCAGTCGGGCGGTCAGCCGGCGGGCGAAATAAAGCGGGCTCGGGCGGCCCACGTAATGCTTGAGGTGGCCGTCCAGCTCGGCCCGGAACGCCGGGTCGGTCTTCGACTCCTTCCAGGCCTTCTCCAGCTCCAGGATCAGCGGCATCAGGGTCTCGGCCACGTAGCGACCGCCATGGATGCCGAAATGCCCGTCCGGATAGGGACCGTTGCGGAAGCTGTTGGGGATTTCCATGCGGGTCGGTTCCTCGCCTTGACGGGGCGTTTTATAGCCCAAGCCGCCAGTCGCAGCCAGCCCCCTTTCCAACGCCCCTACAATTCCGCCGCCCGATCCAGGAAGCGGCGAATCAGTAGCGGGCTCTTGACCCCCGGCGAGTCCTCGACCCCGGACGACACGTCGACCGCCGAGGCGCCGCTGGCGGTCACCGCCTCGATCAGGTTGTCGGCCGTCAGGCCGCCGGCCAGCAGCCACGGACGCGACCACCGGACGCCGGACAAGAGGGGCCAGTCGAAGGCCACCGCGTTGCCGCCCGGCCGGGTGGCATCCCCGGGCGGCTTGGCGTCGAACAGCAGCCAGTCGACCACCGGCTCGTAGGCGCGCCCGAGCGCCAGATCCTCGGGGCCGGCGATCGCCACCGCCTTCATCACCGGAATCCGGAACCGTTCGCGGATGTCGGACACCCGATAGGGCGTTTCCCGGCCGTGCAGTTGCAGAAGATCGATCCGCACCGCGCGCAGCAGGGCGTCGATGTCGGGGTCGGTGGCGTCCACCGTCAGGGCGACCCGCAGGACTCCGTCCGGCACCCGCTCGACCAGCCGCGCCGCGATCGCCGGTTCGAGGTGGCGGGGCGATGGCCGAAAGAACACGAAGCCGCACATGGCGGCCCCGGCATCCACCGCCGCATCGATGGCGGACGGCGTCGTCAGTCCACAGATCTTGACGTCGACGGTCACGGCGCCGGGCCGCCGTAGGCCCGGTAGGCGGTCGACAGAACGGCGGCGACCACGGCGGCGCCGGTGAAGCCGATCAGTTCGCCGATCAGGATCGTGAGGGCGTTGGAGTCGGACAGACCGAACATCACGAACAGC
This sequence comes from Magnetospira sp., assembly GCA_028282245.1. Lineage (GTDB taxonomy): Bacteria > Pseudomonadota > Alphaproteobacteria > Rhodospirillales > Magnetospiraceae > JANQGL01. The sequence continues at coordinate 21,098 of JANQIL010000056.1, read as the reverse complement.
AGGTTGCCGAACAGCAGCAGCGGCACCACGAAACCGATCATCAATACCGTCCAGGCCCCGAACATGGCCCAGAACCGCCCCCGCGTCAGCGTCCAGGATTCCTCCATCAGACGGGTGATCCGCTCCGTTCGGTCGAGCGCCACCGCCGGCAGCGCGAGTCCCCAGCGCAGGTTGAACAGCATGCCGAGGATAATCACCAGCACCACCGCCAGCGCGGTCATCACGCCCGGCGATCCGCCCGCGATCATCAGGCCCAGCAGCAGCGACGGCAGGGCGGCGACCGCCGCCATGATCAGGGTCACGCCGAGGAACCGCGCCTCGCGCCGTCCGAGCGACGGCAGCCGTTCGGCCGCCGCGCCGAGCAGGAACCGCCGATGGCAGGCGACCATGAACATGATGGTCAGCAGGAAGGAGGCGATGTTGGCCAGCATCACCAGCAGCACGCCGCCCTGGCCGCCAACCATGGGCGCCAGCAGGGCATGGGCCGACCAGTCGATCACGAAGGCGGCCGGCACCATCAGGCTGAGCAGGTGGAACAGCTCGCCGCGGTGATCCCGCAACGCGCCCAGGGAGTCTTTCAGCAGGTCGACCAACGCCTTCTCCTCGCCCCCGTCGCCGGGTCGGTGGGGGCGTCGATCACGCACGCGACGAATCCCCCGATCGTCGACGCCCGGGCGCCGACGACCGGGGGAGTTCGGTTTGGTTCAGCGGTTTCGAGCCGGCCGCGCCTTGATCAGGCGGCCTTCTTCTTCGCCGCGGCCTCCTCGAGGGCGGCGATCTTCTTGTTGGCGGCGCTCAACTGCCGGCTGGCGTCGTCCAGTTTCCAGCGATAGGCGCGGGCCCGCGAGCGCTTGTCGGAGCCGGACACCCAGGCCACGAAGGCGCCGAGCAGGAACGCCACCACGAAGGTGCCGAGAATCACCTGCCAGAAGGGCATGTCGGCCTCGTACGGGAACGGCCAGAAATCGAGGCTAAGGTCGGTGCGATTAAAGACAGCGAAGACGATCGCATAAAGCGCGATCGGCAAGCCGATGATCCAAGAGAGCGTTTTCACGGTGCAACAGCCTTTACAAAGTTAATCGGCATTCAGCCTCTCGCGGAGCTGTTTGCCAGTCTTGAAGAAGGGAATGTATTTTGCCGGTACGTCAACGGAGTCTCCGGTCCGCGGGTTCCGCCCCATGCGGGCGTCCCGTCGCTTGACGGAAAACGCCCCGAAACCCCGCAGTTCGACCCGATCCCCCCGGGCCAGCGCGGCGGCGATTTCATCGAAGATCGTGGTCACGATCCGTTCCACGTCTCGCTGGTAAAGATGCGGATTGGAATCCGCCAAGCGAGCGATCAATTCGGATTTGGTCATACCCCCGATTCCCCACCGTCACACGGGTCACAGTCTAGGTTGCCAGAGGGCGAGCAGGCCGTCAAGTGACAGTCGCTGGGTAAGCTCCTCTGAAAACAGGGGTTTTCCGGCAACGGCCTCGAACAGCCGTTGCCAACGGGAGAGCGGGCGGTCGATTTTCACGTCCTCGACCGGAAGGTCGCGGTCGATACCGTGCGTTTCGGCCAGCCAATCCAGCGCCTCGATTTCGCCGCCGATCGCGTCGACAAGGCCGTTTTCGGCCGCCTGACGGCCGGTGTAGATGCGCCCGTCGGCCAGCCGGCGCGCCGCCTCCGGGGTCAGGTTGCGGCGCTCGGCCACCATGCCGACGAACATCTCGTACATGTCGAGGACCAGGGACCGGGCCGCCGTCCGCGCCTCGTCGGTCATCGGCTCCAGGGGATTGGGAGTCGCCTTCAGGGGCGTGCTCTTGATGGATTCGGGGACGATGCCGAGCTTCTCGAAAAGGCCGGTCATCTCGGCCGTCTGCATGATCACCCCGATCGAGCCGGTGATGCTGCCGGAGCGGGCGTAAATGCGGTCGGCGGCGATCGCCGCCATGTAGCCGCCCGACGCCGCCACCTCCCCCATCACCGCGATCACCGGCCGCGTCGCGGCGACTCGGCGCAGGGCGGCGAACAGGGTCTCCCCGCCGACCACCGAACCGCCCGGCGAATCGATGTGGACCAGCAGCGCCTTGACGTGCTCGTCGTCGGCCAGGGCGTCGAGCGTCGCGATCCGCCAGCGGTCGTCGACGATCACGCCGTCGACATCCAGCCGCGCCACGCGGTCGCCGCCGGCCTCGGGCGCCTCGGCGACGCCGTACAAGGCGAGGCCGAGGCCGGCCAGGGCGACCACCGCGACGATCCGCCACACCGCCAGCCGGCGGGTCAGCCGGCGGCGCAACAGCAGGGCGTCCAGATCAAGGCTCATCGCGTCACCTCCCCGGACACCCGCCTCACCAGTAGGCGAGGACGCGGCCGCCCTCCTCCCTGGACTCGAAGCGACGCAGCGGATGGGTGCCCTTCTCCACGCAGTCGCCGGTTTCGATGTCGAACACCCAGCCGTGTTTGGGACAGGTCAGTCGCCCCTCCTCCAGGGCCAGATGCGGAATGTCGGTCACCTGATGCGGGCAGCGGCTGTCGTAGACCCGCAGGTCGTCCGCCGCGCGATGCACGAACACGTGACGGCCGTCGACCTCGCAAAACCGGGTCTCGCCCGCCGGGGCGTCGTCCGACGCCATCACGTCGTGCCATTGCGGGGTCCCGTTGAGGGCCTCGGGGTGGAAGTCGGGCAGATCCATGTCGAGCAGGATGTCGACCGCCCACACGATCTTGGCCAGCCCCAGGGTCGGGAACGCCATCAGCAGTGCGTCGATCACCTCGTTCGGCGTGCAGCCGTCGCGCAGGGCACGCGTCAGGTACTGGCGGAAGCCGCGCTCGGTCTGCACGTCGACCTTGGTGATCACCGAGATCAGGTCGCGCGTCTTGACATCGAGATGGGTGCCCGAGTCCTTGAGAAACTTGAAATAGGAGCCCATCGCATCGGGTCGCGCCTTGATAAGATAGGTAAGGGCGTCGCTCATCGGGATTTCTCCGTTCGTTTGGAACACGAGGCCGGAGACTAGACCATTTTTTCCGTGCTGTCCCGACGCGATGGGATCAGAAGACGTCGCCGGTGAATTCGACGCGCAGCCGCTTGCGCAGTTCGTCGACCGCCCGCATGCCGGCTTTCAGGGCGCGTGTCTGGGCGAGGGTGAGCGCCGCCGGGTCGATGTGGTTGCCGACCGGATGATCGGACCGGAAATCGCGCAACTGCTGGCGCAACAGGAGATCGGTGAAACAGCCGAAGGCGGCGACCAGATCGTCGCGCTCGCCGTCGCCCAGCACCCCGGCCTCGTTCAGGGTCTCGATCCGCTTGACGGTGGCCGTCTCGACGATCCCCTCGCGCAGGCCGAGCAGCCGCACCGCCTCGACCAGCGGCAGGATGGCGTTCAGTTTCAGGTTGATCTCGCCGCCGTGCCCGTCGGTGTCGCGCTCGACCAGAATGCGCCCGAACCAGCCGAGGGCCACCCCGTGATCCTCGATTTCGTGCCACATGGCGGCCAGGAAATGCTTGTTGCGGCCGATCCGGGTCAGCATCTGGCGGCGCAGTTCGTGCGCCGGGTCGTGCGGTCCCTCGACCGGCAGGAAGTCGAAGAACACATCGGACAGCCGCACCGAGACGAAGGACTTCTTGCGCCCCCACTGGGTGATCTGGGCGATCCACTGGGGCAGGGTCTTGCGCCACAGGGGGTTGACCGCCATGCAGTAGCCCCGGCACAGCGGAAACCCGACGGCGTCCAGGTCGCGGTTGAAGCGCCCCGCGAAATCGCGGAACCAGTCGTCCACCCGGTCGTGATCGGCATCCGGATAGTCGGCCAGGATCAGCCCGTTGTCCTGATCCGGAAACAGGTAGTTCTCGCCGCGCCCGCCGGAGCCCATGACGATGGTGGTGAAGGGGACCGGGGGCGGTCCCAGGCCCTCGTCGTCCATCGCTCCAACGACCCGCCGGACGACGCGCCGGTAGATGCCGTTGTTGATGTGGGTGAGCAGGGTCTGGATCTCGGCCGCGGGCAGGTTGTCGGCGAACATCTCCTCGGCCAACTCGACCTGCGCCGTCTTGACGTCGCGCAGGCTCTCCAGGGTCCCATCCTCCGGGGTCACCCGATCGACCTGGCGCATCTGGCGGTCGGCCGCGTGGGAGAGCGCGTCGTGCAGACCAAGCACCCCGGCCAACAGCCCGGTCGCGCGGTCGATCACCGGGATATGGCGGATACGGCGGCGGCGCATGGTGGCGATGGCGCGATAGAGGTAGTCGTCGACCCCGACGGTGATCAGCGGCGCGCTCATCACCCGCTCGATCGGGGTGTCGGGATCGACCTTGAAGGCGATCCGCCGGGTGACGTCCAGCTCGGTGATCAGGCCGATCGGCCGCCCGGCGTCGTCGATCACGATCGCCGCGGTGTCCATGGACTCGCCCATCCGCGCCACCACCTCCTCGCACGAGGTGCCGAGCGGCACGGCGAGCGGCGTCGGGCGCATGAAATCGCGCGCCAGCTTGCTGAAGATCGCGGTCTGCGACCGCTCGGAGATGCGCACCGACGGGCGCGTCGCGACCCGGTTCACGTCGATCTGGCCCGGTTCACGGCGGGTCTCGGACTCCCTACGACGGAAAACGCTCAAGGTCCTGATACTCCTTGCACAATCTGGCCAACTCAAGAGAGTTTAGTCAACCCCCGCAAGTCGGACAATACATTTTGTGCGCCGCAACATCATTTTTTTTGAATGTGCGTTGGAACGGCCACAGGCGGCTTGGCGCGAGTTGTTCGGGCCGTTGGTTGGTGCTATGAGGTACTGGTTCGTCGGAGCGGAACCGGGGCCATGGCGGAAAAGATCTACTGGCTGTTCGCCTTCGTGGGCCTGTATTGGGCCTATTGCATGTTCTGGGGCGTGCGCGGCGCCCGGCGGGCCAAGACGGCGAGCGATTACTTCGTCGCCGGGCGTCAGATTTCGACCTGGGTGTTCGTCCTCGCCGCCACCGCCACGTCGTTTTCCGGCTGGACCTTCGTGGGCCATCCGGGATTGGTCTATCGCGACGGGTTCCAGTACGCCTACGCCTCGTTCTACGCCATCGCCATTCCGTTCACCGGAGTGCTGTTCCTGAAGCGCCAATGGATGCTCGGCAAGCGCTACGGCTACGTAACGCCGGGCGAGATGCTGGCCGACTACTTCCGGGGCGACGGCATCCGCATCCTCACCGTGCTGGTGGCGCTGCTGTTCTCGATCCCCTATCTGGGCATTCAGCTCCGCGCCTCGGGCTTTCTGTTCAACGTTCTTTCCGACGGCCTGATACCCATCGACGTCGGCATGTGGGTGCTCTCCGCCGTGGTGATGATCTACGTGGCCTCGGGCGGCCTCAGGGCGGTGGCCTACGTGGACACCGTGCAATGCCTGCTGCTGGCCGCCGGGATGGTGATCGTCGGCCTGATCGCGCTCGACGCGGTTGGCGGCTGGTCGGCCCTTCGGGAAGGGATGGCGGCGCTGGCGCGCGGCGACGCTGGCCCCTGGGGGAGGACGGCGGACGGCCACAACGCCTACTTCGCGATCCCGGGGGTGATCCAGTACACCGCCGGGTTCGGCAAGGAAACCCCGATCGGCGGCCTGTGGACCGGAGTCATGGTGCTCACCTACCTGATGGGCATGATGGGGATCCAGTCGGCGCCGGCGTTCACCATGTGGGCGTTCGGCAACAACAACCCGCGTCCCTTCGCGCCGCAGCAGGTCTGGGCGTCGTCGCTCGGCATCGGGGCCATTCTGATCTTTTTCACCGCCATCCAGGGGATGGGCGCGAACCTCCTGGGCGCGATGCCCGACGCCCATCGCGCGGTGACCGACGCGGGCGTGGCGATCCCGGCCCTGCTGCCGGATCTGGTCGGTCGGCCCGAGGACGAGTTGGTGCCGCTTTACATCAATCTGATCGGCGACGCCGCGCCGTGGCTGGTCGGCCTGCTTGCCGTCTGCGCCCTGGCCGCCATGCAGTCGACGGTCGCCGCCTACATGTCGACCGCCGGCGGCATGCTGACCCGCGACCTCTACAAGCGCTACCTCAATCCCCGGGCCAGCCACACCACCCAGAAGCTGTTCGGCCGCATCGGGGTGCTGACGATCGTCCTGTCGGCGCTGATCGTCGCTACGCTGTCGACCGACGCCCTGGTCCTGCTGGGCGGTCTCGCGGTGGCCTTCGGATTCCAGATGTGGCCGTCCCTGGCCGGGGTCACCTGGTTCCCCTGGATCACCCGCGCCGGCGCCACCTGGGGGCTTGCCGCCGGCCTGCTGGCGGTCAGCCTGACCGAGGATTTCGGGCTGCAACTGTTCGCCCTGCTGGGCCTCGACCCGCCGTGGGGGCGCTGGCCGCTGACCATTCACTCGGCCGGCTGGGGGATGGCCTTCAACCTGCTGGTCTGCCTCACGGTGTCGGCCCTGACCCAGGACGCCGGCGAGCGCGCCCATCGGATGAAATATCACGATTTCCTGCGTGCCCACGCGGCGCTGCCGCTGGACAAGCGCAAGCTGGTGCCGCTGGCCTGGCTCCTCGCCGTCGCCTGGCTGTTCTTCGCCATCGGACCCGGCGCGGTGTTCGGCAACGACCTGTTCGGGGCACCGGACGCCGGTATCGAGGGCTGGACATTCGGCATCCCGTCCATCTGGGCCTGGCAGATCCTGTTCTGGGGCCTGGGCGTCGGAATGATGTGGTTCCTGGCCTACAAGATGGAGATGTCGACCGTCCCGGCGCGCGAGGTGGAGGCATTGACCGACGACTTCGGCGACGGCTTCCTGGACATGGAGCCGTCGGCGTCGAACCGTTGAGCGCCGACCCGCCGAGCCGGTTCCTGATGGTGATCGTCGTCCTGTCGCTGGGCGCCCTGGCGGTGGGCGCCGTGATGGACGTGATCGGCAATCGGGTGCCCGGCGATCACGCGGTGCGCGAGGGCGATTTGAGGCTGTCCGACCGCCGATTCGAGGCCGCCATCGCGGCCTTCGACCGCGCCCTGGCGGAGGCGCCCCTGCATCGGGGCGCGCTGCTCGGCAAGGCGGCGGCGCTGATCGGCCTCGAACGCCATGGCGAGGCGGAGAGCCTGCTCACCGACACCATCGCGCGGCTCGACGCGACCCTGGCGCCCGACGATCCGACCGGGCGCGGCGCCCTGGCCGCCGCCTATGCCAACCGGGGCATCCTGCGCGACCGCCAGGGCCGCCACGCGGAGGCCCTGGACGATTATCTGCGATCCATCCGCGCCGACCGCGAATTGGCCGAGGGGCCGGGCTGGATCGAGCGGTTGCTGCATTACTCGGAGGCGCCCTCCAGCGTCCTCGACCGGGCCCGCTACCTGCATGGCGAGCTGCAAAAGCCGGAATCCGAGCGGGTGCTGCGGAGGCCGGAGGCCGATGCGCGCCAGAGGATGTACAAACCCTGATCCCGGTTGGCGCCGGTCGCCCGGATACCCATATCACGGTCAGAACGCGACCCTTGACTTGGAGGCTCCGACCCATGACGCCGATCGATGAAGGCCAGACGGTTCCCGACATGACCCTGCCGACCGACGGCGGCGGCACCCTGTCGCTGTCCGACCTGCGCGGCAGGACGCTGGTACTGTACTTCTATCCGAAGGACCTGACGTCCGGCTGCACCAAGCAGGCCGAGGCGTTCCGCGACGCGATGGGCGAGTTCGAGGCGGCCGGGGCGGCGGTGGTCGGAGTGTCCAAGGACCCGGTCAAGAAGCACGATTCCTTCAAAAAGAAGCACGACCTGCCGTTCCCGCTGCTGTCCGACGAGAACGACGGGCTCTGCGAGGCGTTCGGGGTGTGGAAGGAAAAGAGCATGTACGGCAAGACCTACATGGGCATCGAGCGCTCCACCTTCCTGATCGACGGCGAGGGCAGGGTCGCCAGGGCATGGCGCAAGGTCAAGGTGCCGGGACACGTGGCCGAGGTGCTCGACGCGGCGCGCGAACTGGCGTAGCCAGCCCGAAATCGGTGTTTTTCTCCAACGACGACGCCCGGGCGGAAACGGTTTTTCCGCCGGCCGTGGTGGTTGTTCGGCATCATGTCTCGGGCCGATCCACTAAGCTATTGATCTGGTGGTTCGATTCAGCCAACGGATGGGACTCATCCGTTGGCATCGAACCACTAGTGGATCGGATCCAACGCTTGGGTGCCAAGCTTTGGATCGGTCGATCCACTAAGCTATTGATCTGGTGGTTCGATTCAGCCAACGGATGGGACTCATCCGTTGGCATCGAACCACTAGCGTCCCGGCCGGTCACGTCGCGGCCGGCAAAGTGAAGTAGAACGTGCTGCCCTTGCCCGGCTCGCTTTCGACCCATATGCGCCCCCCGTGCCGCTCGACGATCTTCTTGCAGATGGCCAGGCCGATGCCGGTGCCGTCGAACTCCTCCTTTCCGTGGAGGCGCTTGAAGGCCTTGAAAATGCGCTCGAAATACTGCCGCTCGATCCCGATTCCGTTGTCGCGGACCTGGAAGGTGACCGTTCCCTTCGATCTTTCGGCACGGATGTGGATTTCCGGATTGCGGTCGGGGGCGTGGTATTTGAGGGCATTGCCCACCAAGTTCTGAAACAGTTGGGCGAGTTGGGGCGCATCCGCCCTGACGCTCGGCAGATCGTCGAACGTCACCACCGCCTCCACCTCGGTCGCGAGGGACTGCAAGTTGGCGAGCGCGTTGCGGATGGCCTGCCCGGAATCCGTGTTGGCGAGCGGCTCGCCATGGGTTTCGATCCGCGAATACTGAAGAATATCACGGATCAGCGTGCTCATCCGCTTGGCGCCGTCAACCGCGAACCCGATGTATGTGCGCGCGTCGTCGTCCAGTGCGCCGGCATACCGCCATTCCAGCAGTTGCAGATAGCTGGCCACCATGCGAAGCGGTTCCTGAAGGTCGTGCGAGGCGACGTACGCGAACTGGCGCAACTCCGTGTTCGAGCTTTCCAGCAGCGCGCTCTTGCGTTTCATCTCCAGTTCGGCCTGCTTGCGCTCGGAGATATCCGTGAAGGTGCACACGGCGCCGGCGATCGCGCCGTCCTTGTAGATGGGACGATAGGTGTGTTCGACGGAAAACGAGGTGCCATCCGCGCGCCAAAAAACCTCTTGGTCGCTGTGCATCCGCATTCCCTCGGAAAAGGCCTGATGAATCGGGCACTCTTCCCTCGGATAGGGAGACCCGTCCGGCCTCGTGTGATGGATCAGATCGTGGACGTTCGCCCCGAGAATCTCGGACTCGCCTTGCCGGCCAATCATTTTCAGGCACGCCGGATTGGCAAACGTGCAGTTGCCGTCGAGGTCGATCCCGTAGATCGCCTCGGCCGTCGACGCGAGCAAGATCTCGATCCGTTCGCGACCGTTACGAAGCTCCTCCTCCGACCGGCGAACGCCGATCACCACGAAAACGGCGATGACCCCGCCGATCGCGACCACCGCAACCATGAGGCTGTATAGAAATGCCTGACTCAAAAATTTCTGGTGCTTGCTTTCGGCCAGAAACTGCGAGGCCTTGCCGCGGGCGAAATCGGTCAACGCGTTCATTCTCGACGTCAGCAGGATGACGTGCTGGGCACCCCTTGTCTCCACGATCTCGGCCGCCATGTCGAACCGGCCGAGCCGAGCCCGCTCGATGACCTCGTTCGCAATGGATTCCCATTCGATGAAAGCCTCGCGGGCCGACTGGATTTTGATTTTTTCGCCAAGGAATCGTTCGGAAATGATGTCGAAGCGCCCATGAACCTCGGCTTCGTGCTGCTTGATGGCCCGGACGTCGTTTTCCAGTTCCTCGGCGCTTCGCGCGTGAGCAACCTCCTTCATGTGCCGATGTATCGAGATGATGCTGGCGTTGGCCTCCAAAACCGCGTTGCTGACCGTCAGGGGATGCCGGTAAATCTTGTCGGTGAGATCGGCCAGATTAACGTTGATCCGAGACGCGGCGGTCGCCAGAACAACCATCAGAACGAGTATCATCGAAAATCCGCCGATTATAAGGCGCGGAGACTGATGGTGGCTCTTGGCTTTGTTTTGCTTCATCGTCTAGATACGTTACAAGACCGCGCTGGCGGCACGAGACTCTACTTATTGTGAGAGTTTCGCAGAAAAGCTCATGGTTGTCTCCCCTTCACCGACCGCGAAACGGGCCTCCCGCGCGCGTTTGGGACGACGGCGCGCCATCGCGGCCATCATCGGCGGAAAGCAACGGGAAAACAAACACCCCCATCGACCGGCCGTGACGCCGCCGACGGCGGCCGGAGCGCCCATCGACGGGATGAAGGCGAAAGGACAGAGGGGGCCTTGCCGTTTTTTGGAAAGCTTTTCCTAATACACAACGGGCGATGTTCAGGCGGACGCCACGAGAACTTTCGCTTTCGACGGCATGATACTTTTGATGGTTGGCGAGAAACGTTAAAATGAATCAACTGTATAGCATAAAGGCATGGTGGTAATATCCGTGTAAATTCCGCTTCGGCGTTCGCTCGGAGTACTCTTTCGCTCCCCCCCCCTGTTCGTCGACTCGGTCGGCTGAATCCGTCCAGGCGCGATGTCCCGCCAGTGATCCATTCACGTCGATTCGCAACGGACCCCGGGTCACCGCCCACCCCATCGCCCTCTCAACCGTTCATTTGGCGCCGCCGCCGCGGGGCGGCTGGTTGCTTGGCCCGGCCAGGCCCGAATGGTATAGATGGGCGTTCGCTCGCCATCACGATCGGAGACCGCCCCGCCATGCCTTTGGCCCGATGTCGCCGCGCCGCCGTGCTGCCCGCCCTCCTTGGCGCCATCGCCTGCGCCGGCTGCTCCAGCAGCCTGAGCACCAGCGCGTCGTCCACCAATGCATCCGGCGACCGCGAGGGCAAGTCCCTGCGGGTGGAGCCCTCGTTCACTCAGTTTCCGGACATCCCGGTGCCATCGCGATCCGACATGGAGGTCGACCGCACGTTGGTGTTCGGCGGCGATTCCGGATGGTACGGTCGTCTCGTTCTATCCTCCGGCCATCCGCCGTCCGGAGCGTTCGATTTCTTTAAGCAGGAGATGCCCGGATTCGGCTGGCAGCCGGTGACCATGGTGCGCTCCTCGGAAAGCGTGCTTACCTATGTTCTGAACGGCCGCGTGGCAACCATCCAGATCACCGAGGGCACCTTGCGTGGTTCCGAGATCAACATCACCGTGGCGCCGAGGCAGGCCGTCAGCGGCGGCCCCCCGGCGATGGAGCGCCCTGGTCGGGGCGGCGCGATGCCGACGACGGTGATCCCGGCGCGGTGAGTCCGGACGCACACGTGGTTTCCCCTCGCCGAGGAGGCGATCCGGCGGATCGCGGCCATGGGGTGGCGCAGCAGGCTCGGGGCCCGACGCCCGAGGACCGCGCGGCGCTCCACCAGACGCAGCCAAAACCCCCGTTCGACGACCTGGAAAGCAGGGAACGTGTCCGTCCGTGCGACGCTACGGTTTCGGATCACCGTGAGGCACGCCGCAATCGCCGTCGCGCAGCAGCTTCATGAAGTTCCGCTTGGCCCGGAAGCGGGCCTTCAGGTCCGCCACATGGGCGGCCTGCGCGGACGCCGGGCGCAGGCGCGCCATGCGGACGAGCAGGTTATAGGCGGCCGCGTAGTTGGCATTTCCGCCGGCCGACACCAGCCGCTCGACGTGGGCGGCGTGCGCCGTCAGGGCCTCCGCCGGATGGGTCGCCTCGCTGGCCAGGGCCAGGGAGTCGACAACGTGTTCCGACGGGTCGTGACCCCGCGCCATCGTCCAGGCCTCGGCGAACATCGCCTCCTCCGTCAACGCCTGGATCAGAAGGTCGGCCGTCCCGCGCGGGCGCGCGCGCGGCCGGGATCCGGACAGGTCGTTCCGTAGGAACTCAAGCGCCCGGTCGCGGGTCTCGGCACCGCCGGCCTCGCGAAGCTGTCGGTAGAGGTCGAGGTCCGGGGCGCGCGTGAAGCTCCGCCACAGCAGCTCCAGAGACTCGCTGTCGCGCCCGGCCCGGCGCAAAAGGTCGACGGTGAACGCCACCAGCCGCCGGTCCGGCCGATCGTCCTCGAACTGCCACAGCCCGTCCTCGGCCCAGCGCAGGGCCTCCGCCGCGCGGCCTTGCTCCGCGCAGAATCGCGCCAGTTCGAGGTATTGCCATGGCGAGGAGAGGTCCCTGGCCCTGAGCGCGATGCGGGCCGCCACGTCGCCGTCGCGTTCGGCAAAGAAATCGAGCATCCCGGCAAGGCGCCTGCGCTCGACGGCATGCTCATCGGTGGTTCGGCGGCCGGCGTGGCACGACGGGATGGTTTCCCATGCCGCCCCGGCCAGGCGGCGGTATTCGGACAGTCCGGCCTCGCCCAGCACCTCGGCGTAAAGATGCGCCGCGCCGTAAAACGTGCCCCAGGATCCCGTCATCTCGCGTTCGAACAGATCGCTGGCCAGGGCGAGCGGTTCGGGCCGGATCGCCCGGCAGGCGGCGAGGTGAATGTCGCGGGACCGCTCCAGCAGGCCGCCGACCCGACCGTCGGAATCGTCCACCTCGTTGAGCGCCGATTCGATCCGCGCCAGCGCGCGTCCGATCAGCGGCAGGGCCAGCGCCGCGCGGGGCCCTTCCGCCAGGTCGGCAATCGCGTCGAGAACGGATTCGACCCCCGACGCCCACCGGGGAACCCGTTCGTAGTCGACGAACCCCCGCGTCCGGGTAGCCGCGTCGATGGCCTTGCGGATCCGACGTTCCAGGGCCGCGTCGTCCTCGTCCGCCACCGCCGACGTCAGGTCGAGACGACGCTGGAGCACTGGATCGCGCTCCGCCAGATCGACGAGGATCGAGACCAGGGTGTCGATATCCAGGTTTTGCAGGTGGCGGCGGATGCGTTCCAACGGAGGCTCGGGGGCCGCCACGCCCTCGGTTCCGGCCGCGTTGGCGGCCAGGGCGGTCGCCACCAGATGCTTGCAGAACCCCCAGTCGGCGAAGGCCGGGCAGTCGCAGGCCCCGCCGATCCGTATCCCGGCACCGACCAGTTCCGTCCGGTAATCCTCGCCGCCCGACACCCGGGCCAGGACCCGCCCGGAGTCCGCCGCCAGGATCTCCACCCGGCCGTCGCGATGATAGGCCTCGCCGCGCGCGAAGACCTTGTCTCCGGCCAGTCGTCGCAGGGTGGCGACGTCGAAACGCGGCGGTTCGGCGGATTTCCTGGTCAATGCGGCTGGACCAATCCCTCGGTCTCGATCGCGCGCTTGTCCTCTTTCGACAGGACCTTGATCCAGACTTTTTGACGCTTCATCGTCGGCTCCCGGCGGATGCGCGGTCGGTGCGGACCGTGGGAAAGCATAACGGCCGGACATCGGCGAAGGCAACATCCGGGAAAACGGCCGTTCCGCGAACCATGACGCGCCACGACCGGAACGAGGGGTTTCGAATCCCAAAAACCTTCTTTATTTTCAAAATTTTGGAGGGAATCAGAATGGGAGGTTTCAGAATGGCAGGCCACGCGAAACAAAAATGCGAACTATTCCCTCGCTATGGCACTACGATAGAGTCAAACGAAGGACCTCATGAGTTGCTGGGCCGAGCCCGACCTAACTGAAGGAGAACCGTCTAACAACGTCACAGGTGATGCCGTGCGAGGCCATAACCGACGTACTTGACTAAATCAGAACGGCGAGCGCCAATTCGAATGGTGCTTCGGAGATTTTCTCGCCAAATGGAAATTCGTCAAATCAAGTGTTTTGTCGCGGTTGCCGAGGAACTCCACTTCAGAAAGGCCGCCGAACGGGTGGGCATGGCGCAAACGGCCATATCCGCTCAAATTCGCAACTTGGAGCAGGAGCTGGGATTTCCCTTGTTCTTCAGGACCACTCGCCATGTCAGCCTGACGCAGGCGGGATCGGTCTTTCTGAACGAAGCGCGGATCGTACTCGAGAGGCTCGAGAACGGCGTTGAGGCGGCGCGCGAAGCGGCCAAAAGTGGCTTGGACCGTGTACGTATTGGCGGCATCGACGCCGCCTTGATCTGGTTCTTGCCGGCCGTGATCAACGATTTCCGGCGGAGTTTCCCCGACGTGTTTCTGCCACTGACCGAAGTCACCGCCTCTGATACGCAGGTGCAGGAATTGTTGCGCCATAGGATCGATGTGGCGTTCTTTCGACCACCCGCGGACATTTCCGGAGCCACGTGGGAAACGTTGTTCGAGGAGCATGTTTTCGTTGCGCTCCCGGAAGATTCCGAATTGGCGCGCTTTGACAGCCTGAAGGCTGAACAGCTGGCGCGAGAAAACCTGATCAGCTACCCGAGGCCCGCTCGACCTTATCTCGCCAAGATGGTTGTCGAGAGTTTCGAGGCCATCAATGCCAAGCCGAGGATCGTCTTCGAGGTCATCGATAAGTACACGCTGACACGGATGATCGCGCAGGGGATGGGAGTGGGCTTGGTGCCGCAGTGGCTGACACTCAACCCCGTCGAAGGCGTTACGTTTCGTCCCTACTCAAGCGCGGTGTCGAGGCTCCAGTTTGGCGTCGCTTGGCGCAGTAACGATCAGGGCGCGACGCTTCACGCTTTTGTCGACGCGGCGCGGACCGAAGCCCAAAACGTGCGAAATACCCTGAGCGAGCATTCGAAGAGATTTGGGCTCGCTTAGTGCGCCGCCGCCGCAAAAAACTCCGAAAAAGCCTTGGCGATGTCATCCGGGCACTCTTCGGCCAGGAAGTGCCCACCGGGAACAGCCCATCCACGCACATCATTCGCGCGCTCGCGCCAAAGCGACAGGCAATCGAAGTGCTTCTCAATCGCGCCGTGAAGACCCCAAAGCGCGAGCACCGGCATGTCGAGTTTCGAATCGTCCTCGTCGTCATGGCGGATGTCGATTGAGCGTGCGGCCCGATAATCCTCGCAGGAGCCGCGAATGACCTCCGGGTCGCGGAAGCAGCGAAGGTACTCGTCCAGGGCCTGGCTTGCGAAAGGTGAAAAGCCGGCGGATCCGGAACCACATTTCTTGAGCCAGTAGGCGTCGGGAGCGCCGCCGATAAGGAGCTCGGGAAACGGCGCGGCTTGCGGTAGCAAGTACCAGTGCCAGTAGCTCATGGCGAATGCGCCATCGCCGTGGCGGTACATCTCCCGGGTCGGCGCGATGTCCAGTGTTGCGAGAGCGATCACCCGTGAAGGATGGTCCGCCGCCAAACGATGCGCTACTCGCGCGCCACGGTCATGCGCGCCGATGAAGAAGCGCTCATGACCGAGTTCGTGCATCACGGACACCATGTCCCTCGCCATCTCGCGTTTCGAGTAGCTGGCGTGACCCGGTGCCGTTGGCGGCTTATGTGACCGCCCGTATCCGCGTAGATCGGCGCACACCACGGTATGCCGCCCCGCCAGTTTCGGAGCCACGCGATGCCAGATCGCCGATGTCTGCGGGTACCCATGAAGAAGCAACAGGGGCGCTCCGCTGCCGCCAATTCTGCAAAAGATATGGCCGCCGGGCACGTTGATTGTGTGTTCTTCAAAGCCGGTAAAGAAGTTCTCGGACTTGGGCGCGGCATCGAGAATCTGCTGTAGGTGATAGTTCATGGCTCGCTCCGCGTAAGTCGATCAAACAATCTATAGGCCCCCTGGCCGCCGGGCGTTAATGCGCAATTATTATGCAATAATTTCTTGTCAATCCCCGCTCGCCCATCCTCGTATCGTCGCGTCCGACATATTAGGGAGGACTTCGCCATGACAATGACACGCCGTGACTTCGGAAAAGGCGTCTTGGGGCTTAGCGTTGGCGCAGCCGCGCTGGGAGCGCCAACGATCCTGCGCGCCTCGGCCTATCCCGACAGAGCCGTAAACTACATCGTCGCCTACAATCCCGGCGGCGAAAGCGACGTCACCGCGCGCATGCAGCAGCGGTATTTCAAGGACATCGCCGGGCAAAGCCTGGTCATCGTCAACAAGCCGGGCGCGGGCGGCGCGACGGCCTGGGCGCAGCTGAACGGATTCGACCCGGACGGCTACACGATCATGGGCACGATCGTGCCACACATCATTCTCCAGCCGGCGATGAAGAAAGTCGGCTACCAGACCGACGACATCGATGTCGTTTACTTCTTTCATTACACGCCCGATGCCATCGTCGTGAAAGCCGACAGCCCGTATCGGACGCTGAACGATCTGATCGAGGACACCAAGGCGCGTCCCGGCGCCGTGACGTTTGGTGGCTCTGGCATCAACTCGGCCAATCACCTGGCGTCCGAAATCTTCGCGGACATGACCGGCGCAATCACGACCTATATCCCGTTCAAGGGTTCGGCTCCGACCATTACGGCCGTCCTCGGCGGACAGGTCGCCGCGGCGATGAGCTATACGACCCAGGGCGTCAAAGCGGGCGAGCAGGTTCGCACTCTGGCGGTCGCGACCGAGGAGCGTGTCTCGGCTCTACCGGATGCGCCGACCTTCAAGGAGCTTGGCTTCGATTATGTCGGTGGCGCTTATCGCGGCGTGGCTGTTCCCAAGAACACGCCAGATGACGTCCGTTCGAGCCTTTCCGAGATTATCGGCCAGATCAACAAGAATGCCGATTTTCAGGCGCAGATGAATGCGGCCGGCTATCAGGTGGTCGATGTTGCGATGCCCGACGTCCCGGCGTTCATCGAGGAGCGTCGCGCAGCATACGCACCAGCCATCAAGCGACTGAGAGACGCGTAGGCGTAACTCGACGGTCAGCGGCCGAGCGCCCTCGGGGTGATTCGCCGCAGGTGCAACCGACTTTCAACCGGACAAACCGCAATGCTCGACGCACTGATCAATGCGTTCACTCCGTTCAATTTGGCCTTGGCGCTGATCGGTGTCTTTCTGGGAACGATCATAGGTGCGTTGCCGGGACTGTCCGCGACGATGGCGGTCGCAGTGCTTGTGCCGTTCACGTTCACATTGGATCCGGCTTCGGGCCTGATCGCCCTCGGCGCGGTCTATACGGGCGCGATCTATGGCGGCGCGTACGCCGCCATTCTGGTCAATACGCCGGGCACGCCGGCCGCGATCGCGACCGCGCTCGACGGATTTCCGATGGCTAAGCGAGGAGATGGCGACCTCGCTGTGACGATGTCGTGCTTCGCGTCCGCGGTGGGTGGCGTGATCGGTGCGCTGTTTCTTCTGGTGCTGGCCCCGCCCTTGGCCACGATCGCCCTTAGATTCGGTCCTGTCGAGTACTTCTGGCTGGCGATTTTCGGTCTGTCGCTGATCGCGGTCCTCTCCAAGGGCGCCACCTTGAAGGGGTTGATCGGCGGCTTCATCGGGTTGGGCCTTTCGACCATAGGATCGGCGGTGGTCGGCGGCGATGTGCGCTATACGTTCGACTCGCCCGCGCTGCTTGGCGGCATCCACATCATCCCCGCGCTGATCGGTCTCTACTGCATCCCCGTTCTGCTGAACATGGTCGGGACAAGGGACCCGCACATCGAGCGCGCGTCGGCCGGCAAGGGCTCGCGCATTGGCGATGCCATTGGCCTCATGTGGCGCTCGAAGTTCAACCTGATCCGCAGTTCGGTCGTCGGCACCGTCATCGGCATCCTCCCGGCCGCTGGCGGGGCCGTCGCCGGCCTGGTCGCCTATTCCGAAGCGCGGCGCACGTCGTCGCACAAAGAGGACTTCGGCAAGGGCGCCCCTGACGGGGTCATCGCCTCGGAATCCGCCAACTCGGCGACCGTCGGCGGCGGCTTCGTTCCCACACTGGTGCTCGGCATCCCCGGCACCCCGCCGGACGCAATCATTCTGGGCGGGCTCATGGTGCAGGGAATCCGCGTGGGGCCGCAGCTTTTCACCGAGCAGGCCTCGACCGTCTACACCTTCATTTTCGGCCTGCTGATCGCCACCGTCATCATGGTGCCGGTGGGCCTCCTGATCGGGCGGACGGCGTTCAAGACAATATCCTCGATCCCGAAATCGGCACTGGCGCCGGCGATCGGCGCATTGATCATGATCGGCTCCTACGCCGTCGAGCAGAACCCCAATCACGTTGTGATGATGGTGATTCTTGGGGCCTTCGCCTGGGGCGCGGCCCGGTATGGATTCGAACCGTCTCCGGTCGTGCTTGGGCTGATTCTCGGGCCCATCGCCGAGCAGGGCTTTGTGCAGGGTTACCTGATCGGAAACGCCTCCGGAAACCTCTTCGCGGAGTTCTTTGGCCGACCGATCTCGCTCGGAATCATCTTCGTCATTGCGCTGACGCTCCTATGGCCGCTGTGGGCCGAGCGCAGGGCGCGCAGCAAGGTGGACGTCCTCAATGACTAGTCCGAACCATAGAGATTTGATTCCGTCTGCGGGCCTGATCCTGCTCGGCGGCTATGCGTTGTATGAAGCATCCTCCATGTCGGCATTCGGCGCGATTTTTCCTCGGCTTGCCGGTGGCGGCATGACACTCGGCGGCATGGCTCTGGCGGTCCGTGCCCTGGTTTTCAATGCGGCCTCGCCCGTGCCGGCGGAGACTCTCGGTCGCCCCGCGCTCATGTTGGCGACCCTCGCCGCGTGGGCGGTTGCGCTTCCGATCATAGGTTTCATTCCCGCCTCGCTGATCGGCGCCGCCGCCGCCATGGTCATCGCAATGAACGACAGACCGTCGGCCAAGGAGCTAATCTATCACGCCGTGGGCCTGACGGCCCTGATCCTCGCGATCGCAGGCGTGTTTGGCGGGCTTCTCAACGTTCCTCTGCCATAGGAGTGCGCCATGCCTCGCACGCTCTACGACAAGCTGGTGGACGCCCATAAGGTCTGCGACCTGCCGGATGGCGATATCCTGGTCTATGTCGATCTTCACATCATGAACGAGTACACGAGCCCTCAGGCATTCTCGGCGCTCGAGGCCAAGGGCTTGGGCGTGCGGCGCCCCGACGCGCAGCTCTGCGTCATCGATCATGTGAACGCGACCCGGGCGCGCCGCGCGGCGGATGCGCCGTCGCAGATCCTCATCGAGAATCTGGAAGCGAACCGCAAGAAGCACGACCTTGCCTATTTTGGCCTCGGCGACCCGCGGCAGGGCATCGAGCATGTGGTGGTTCCTGAGCAGGGTCTGGCGCAACCCGGCATGCTGATCGCCTGCGGCGACAGCCATACGACAACCTATGGCGCGTTCGGCGCGCTTGGCTTCGGCATCGGCACGTCGGAGGTCGAGCACATTCTCGCCACTCAGACGCTTCGTTACAAACGTCTGAAGACCATTCTGGTCCAGGTGGACGGTGAACTCGCGCCGGGCGTCACCGCCAAGGACATCATCATGAAGGTGGTGAACGTCATCGGCGCCGGCGGGGCGAACGGATACGCGGTCGAGTTCGCGGGTTCCGCGATCAGCAGCCTCGACATGGCGGGCCGGATGACCATCTGCAACATGGCGGTCGAGCTTGGCGGTCGGGCGGCGCTGATGGCGCCCGACACAATGACCCTGGCGCATTGTCGCGACCGGCCCCACAGCGACAGTCTGAACTTCGACGGCGAGACCTGGGTGTCCGATCCCGGCGCGGATTTCGACAAGGTGCTTGAGATCGATGCCAACGAGATCGCGCCCCTGGTCAGTTGGGGCGTCAGTCCGGATCAATCGGCTCCGGTCGATGGCGCCGTGCCGACCGACACCGACATGACCACGCC
This sequence comes from Magnetospira sp., assembly GCA_028282245.1. GTDB lineage: Bacteria > Pseudomonadota > Alphaproteobacteria > Rhodospirillales > Magnetospiraceae > JANQGL01. The sequence continues at coordinate 1,545 of JANQIL010000056.1, read as the reverse complement.
AAAGGCCAAGGCGGGGCTTGCCCGCGCGCTGGACTACATGGGCCTTGAGGCGGGTCAGAAGATCACGGACATCGGGATCGACAGCGCCTTCATCGGCTCCTGCACCAACGGTAGAATCGAGGATCTGCGCAGCGCCGCGCGCGTTCTGTCCGGTCGGAAGGTGGCGGAAGGGGTGAGCGCGATCATCGTGCCCGGCTCGACCCTGACGCGGGTTATGGCCGAGGAGGAAGGTCTCGACAGGATCTTTATCGAGGCGGGCTTCGACTGGCGGCCGGAAAGCGGCTGCTCGATGTGCTTGGCGATGAATGACGACGTCGCCATGGACGGCGAGCGCGTCGCTTCCTCGACCAATCGCAACTTCGAAGGCCGTCAAGGCCGCGGCGCGCGCACCCATCTGATGAGCCCGGCCATGGTTGCGGCGGCCGCCGTCACGGGCCGCATCACCGACGTTCGAGATTTCGAGGATTAGACAGATCATGCCGAAAACCGTCGCCGGAACCGGCGCGCCCTTGCCGCTCGCCAATGTGGACACCGACGTCATCATGCCGAAGCGCTTCCTCCGGACGATCACCCGCGAGGGTTTGGCCGACGGCGTGCTCGCCGATCTCAGGTTCGACGAAGCGGGTGTCAGACACCCCGAGTTCGTCCTCAATAAAGACGCATGGATGAATGCCTCGATCTGGATCGTGGGCGATAATTTCGGCTGTGGCTCAAGCCGGGAGCACGCCGTATGGGGTTTGAGGCAGCTCGGGATCGACGCCGTCATCGGAACTAGCTTTGCCGGTATTTTTTACGACAACGCTCGCAAAAACGGGTTGGTGCTTCCAATGATCTCGGCAGAGGAACGTGACGCACTTGTCCGCATGACCGAGGTGAGCGGCGATGTCGTGATCACCGTGAACATCAGGCAGCGCTTGATCTCGGCAGGCGATTTAACCATCGGATTTGAGATGGACGACGCGACACGTCGGGCGCTTCTCGATGATCGCGACGACACGCTCGACACGCTAAAGCTTATGGACGAGATCCTCGCCTATGAGAACCGGCTTTCGGGCAAGCAGTGGGTCCGGGTTATGAAGTAATACCGACGGCGGAAATTATTGACCGACAAGAGCCCAATCGCGCCGTCCGATTGACATGATGGCTTTGGGGTTGTCGATCAGCTTGTTCCAGGCATCGCAACCGGCGTTGATGATGGCGTCGTAGTTTTCGAAGGCCAGGTTGGACAGGTAGTTCTGGCGGAGGTATTGCCAGACGTTTTGGCGTGAACGCCAGCTTCGCAAACGACCGGGTTGAGTTCCGGGGACCGAGACGGCGGCAGGATGATGGAGAGGTTTTTCGGCACCGCGAGCTTGTCGGTGGCGTGCCATCCGGCCCGGTCCATCAAGACGAGGGCATGGGCGTTCGGAGCCACATTGACCCTGCTCCAAAAGGGTGGACACCTCCGTTAAGCTCCCTCGGGAGCGGAGAGGTGGACAATGAGGACTGAAACACGACGATCCTTCACGGACGAATTCAAGCAGGAATCGGTGGCGCTGCTGGAGA
>JANQIL010000068.1 GCA_028282245.1 Magnetospira sp. | reverse complement strand
CGCCGCCGACGGGGGTCGTGGCGGCGCCGGTCGGGACCGCCCGCATGCCGATCGTCGGCGGATCGGATCGGGCGGCGCCGAACGGGTCGGTCGCGAAGTCGCCATCACGGACCCCGGCGCCGACGAGGTCGGCCGTCGGCTTGACGCGGAAGTCGTCGACCGTGCTCTCGACCTGATCCGCGAAGAGCAGGCCGACCAGATCGTTGCCGCCGTTCCCGGCGAATCCGCCGGCGTCGTCGGTCGCGCAGTGGTCCGTCGTGACCTCGTGGTTCGGGCCGTAGGTCTCCTCGAGCGTCGCGAACCCAAACGCCGCGACGTTCCTCAGCGTGACCCCCGTGTTGGTCCAATGATTGTACGAAGTGCTTATGAAGGTGCCCCCGACCGCCTCGTCGGACGGTCGGAAAAACGCGCAGTGCGAAAATGTCGAGGGGGCGTCGACGTCACCGGCCTCGATCGCCGCGCCACCGCCCCTGACAACGGCGAGAACGTTGCCCACCTTGGCGAACCTCACCCCGCCATAGAACATGAAGGCGATACAGGAGGTGTCCATCAGTATGTTTTCAATACGAACGTGGGCGCCGCCGTTGACGCGGATGGACCGGTATTCGGAGTAGGGGTGGAGAAACTGGATGCCGCGCACGCGGGTATGATCGTTGGCGACGACCAGAAGGTGGGTGGGGGTTCCGGTGGCGACGACGCGGCTGCCCCATGCAACCGACGTATCGATGGATTGGGCGTCGGGGTCGATGTTTTGGGTCCACGGGTCCCCTCCGATCAACTCGATGTAGCCGTCCGGGCCGGTCGTGGCGGCGCTTTCGATCAAGTTGGCCGTCCACGCCGGGACGCCATAGGTTCCCCAGAGCACGCCCCGCCAGACCGTGCCGCCGCCGGCCGTGAGGTCCGCCGGGCAGTCGGCGATCCAGGTCGCCGTGGACGAGTAATCGGCGTCGGCGACGTACTCCCAGACGCAGGTTCCGTCCGCGATGCCGGACCCGGTGCCGGTCGGGCCGCCGTCCGCCGCCGTCGTGCCGGCCACCACGCACCGGTAGATCCGGTCGCCGTCGTGGCGGACGCACGCGTAGGGGCCATGATCGGTCGACCCGGTCCACGAGGGCTGGCAGATATGACGCTCGACGACCTGGGTCACGGTTCCGCTCCGATGACATCGCCCGGCGACAGGTCACAGGCGCCGGTGGCGACGAGCGCCGACCGGGCCGCCGCCGGGAGGCCGTCCCGGTCGATCCGCGCGCCGTCGCGGAGATACCGCTCGGCGGCCGTCCCGGGCGTCAGGCCGTCGACCCGCAACAGGACGCAGGGCCGCCCGGGCCCGACCTCCGAGGCGGTCCACGTCCCGGCATCCGCGCGGATGTCGACAATCCGGCCGTCCGCCGCCAACAGCAACTGCGCCATGGTGTCCTCGCTATGTCGTCGGGTGGGGCCAGCCGGCGGCGGCGCGTAGCGCCTGGATCGGGGAATCATCGTGATTGTCTCTCGGCGGTTTGGTCATGCGTCCTCCGTGGGGTTGGGGCGCGACAATCCGGGCGGCGGCGGCCCGGCGACGTGGTCGCGGATGAGCCGGTTCATCGCTTGGCCTCCGCGTCGATCGACGTGGTGTAGCCGCTACCATCAAGCACGTGGCGCGCGGTCTTGATGATCCAGGCCGCCGTGTCGATCTCCGGATGCAGGCCGGTGATGGTGAGCGGCCCCTCGGCGGCGAGCGCCGGATCGCCGGTCAGGGACTGTAGGCTCAGGGTAACGCGACCGCGCGAGAGCGTCGCCAGCTTGGCCCGGGCGGCATCCCGGGCAGTCTGGGCATCCGGATAGGGGTTGCGCAGGGTGAAGACCGGAGTGCCGGTACCGGCCGTCACCGAGACATCCTGGTTGGCCGCCGTATCGCGCCACCGCGCCGTGACCGCCTTGTAGCGGCCCCGATCGGCCGAGGTGTAGGTATATCGGTCGATCCGCGCCCGATCGACGATGACCGGAGCCAGGATCTTGCCGGTGGCGCTCTTCGCCTCGCCTTGCGGGACGAACAGCAGATACCCGTGGGCCGGCTTGGAGACCGCCCCCATCTCACCGGCCAACCTGGTCAACAGGTTGAAGTCGGATTCCTCCGTCTGATCGACGTGGGCCAGCACCTTGTCGGTCAGGGTGGTTCCCACCTTCGGCGTGTAGCCATGCTCGGCGGCGATGGTGGCCACCAGATCGCCGATCGTCATGTTGTCCCACGACCGCGACCGGGGGGCCTTGAATGCGCCGGCCATCCTCGCGGCCTTGGCTCGGATCACCAGACTGTCGGGCGGGCCATTGAGCTCGACCTCGTCGACCGTGTAAAGACCGAGCCGGATGACTCCCTTGCCCTCGTATCCGATCGAGATGTCCAGTTCGGCCTTGGTGGGCGGGATCGCGATCCCGCCGTCCCGGTTGTCGAGGGTAAGCACCGCCTCGTCCGAGGAGATCCCGGCCTCGTCGACGATGCTCAACGAGACGAGCCGGTCCTTGACCTTGGCGGTGATGTCGCTGCCGTTGGCGAGGATGCGGAGGATCGGCTTCATCAGTCCCACAGCCTCACCGTTTCCTCGGCCGCCGGTTCGGCCAGATCGGGCAGGTCGATGACCAGGCCGGCCGCCAGCACCGGGCCCCTGGCCGACAGCCCTCGGTTCGCCTCGAGCACCGCCTCGACCGCATCCGCCTGGCGGCCGTAATGGCGCCAGCAGATCCGGTCCAGGGTATCGCCGTCGCGGGTCATGTAGCGGGCCATCACCCGTCCTCGCCGTACTGGGAGATGCGGACGGTGAAGGTCACCTTGCGCGGCCGCCCGTCGTCGATCGGCAGGGAGCGCTCCTCCTCGATGCGCTCGATGACCCACTTGCCGTGCACGCCGCCGAGGCCGTCGACCAGGATCAGCGGCTCGCCCTTGCCGGCCTCGGCGCGCATGGCGTCGATCTGGCCGAGGCCGCCCTTGTAGTGGGGATGGATCGTCCCCCGCAGCTCGATCTCGGCGGCGTCGGGGCCGAGGTACTGTTTCGCCGGCGCGCGGCCGTGGCGCGGCTGCCTGATCCAGCGATAGGCGTCCGTGCGCCGGAGGGTTTCGTGTGCCGCCGTGTCGATGGAGAAGCGATAACCGCCAAGCGCGAGCATCACTTTAGACATGACAACCCTCCTCCCGCGTGGATAGGGTTGAACCGGAAATTAAACGAGGTGCGTCATGAAATTCGTGCTGACTGTAAGCGTATCGACCTTGATCTCTATGGCAACGGCGACGTCGGCAGTCGCCGAGGAAATGATCAATGTACCTTGTGACGAGTACGCCCGGCTTACCGGCACCTCGTCCGCATGTGATATCGCCACGACCCTCAAGGTTCCGGCCTCGCAGTACCAAAAGGACAAGCGCCGCGCCGACCGACGAGACTGTATCAAACAGTGGGAAGCAGCTTACCCGCAATGTGTCGGCAAAAGCTTCTCGGTTGCCAGCGACACTCCCGAGGAGTGTTTCGACCATCCTCGATCCGCCTGCGACAAGCCGGTACCGACGCCACAGCCAGCTTCCGAAAAGCGAAAAACGATTGGCCTTTGGTGACTCAATCATAAAGCGCTCTCCGCTGCTGACGCTCTGTCTCCCTGACGACCGCCCGGGCCAGGTCTTCGGGGGTCTGACCGGGTCCGCCGGTGACGTTGACGGTGTTGTTTACCGTGGTGGTGTTCGTCGTGGCGTCGCCTGCGGGTTCGTCGGTGCCTCCTCCGATCAGACCGCCCAGCCAGGACCCGACGTTCTCGCCGCCCAGGCTCCCCAGCAGGCCGCCGGCGATGCCGCCGATGGCGGTTCCGATGACCGGCACAACCGAGCCGATCGCCGCGCCGGCCGCCGCCCCGGCAAGCCCGCCGCCAAGGCCACCCAACGCGCCGCCGACCCCTTTGGCGTCACCGTCGGAGGCGGCATCGGCCGCATTGAATAGGGACATGCCGACCATCAAGGGCATGGCCATCTTTCCGAGCAGGCGGCCGCCACCGCGTAGCAGGCCCTTGCCAACACCCTGCCCGACGCGCCCTCGACCGGCGCGTCCGTTTCCGGCCCCGGAACCGCCAGTTCCGCCGAGGCCGCCGACCGGCCAATTCGTGACCATGACCGGCGTTGCGCCACCGGCGCCGGCCGCCCGCGCGGCGGCAGCGGCCAGCCCGCCCTTGCCGCGACGGCCACCGACCAATCCCTTCAGGGCCGATCCAGCCTGATAGACCTTCCGGCCGACGATCGCGGCGCCGACCGCGCCGGCGCCGATCGTCAGCGCGGACATGAGCGTATCGAGTTGATCCGAGCTCATCATGTCCATAAGGCTGGCCAAGCTGTCGATCGGCCCCGTCAACCGGGCATCGGCGAAGGCCTGCCAGGCCGTCAGAAGGGAGCCCAGTGCCTGGTTGAAGGTCTTCGATGCGCGGGCGGCATCATCCATGAGCTGCTTGCCGTCGCCGGAAATTCCCATGAAGGAATCGAGGCCGCCGAAGCCACCGGTCTTCTGGAACTCCAATTTGATCTGGTTGAGCGCGCGAATGGATTCGTCGCCGAAGATGTCGCCCAACACCTCGACGTCACCGCCGGTCCCGCGCATGATGTCCTTGACGATGTCGACGGCCGACCGGGCCTGCTTCTCGCCCCTGGCCAGCGCCTCCTCATCCCAAACGGTGACGCCCAGATCCTCGATGTCCGAGGACTTGGAGACCAACTCCGCCAGCAGCCGCTCGAACGCCGTCGCGGCCTGTTCGGCGCTGCCCGTGCCCTTCCGGGCCATTTGCAGCAAGGCCCCCATTTCGCGCAGCGCTTCCGGGCCCTGTCTGCCGAGGGCCGCATAGGCGGACGTGACGCGCTCGCCCTGACTGGCCATGTTCTGTAGGGTGAAGGCGCCCACCTTGCCTTGGCGCACCATGGTGTCCAGCATCGCTTTCATCTGGTCGGCGCCCTTGATGCCGAACTTCTCGGCCATATCGGCGACCATGGCGCCCGCATCCTGGCCGGCCGCGCCGGCGGCCTGGATGACCAGGGCGATGTTCTCGATGTTGGCGCGGGCGAGATCCAGATCGCCGGTCTTTTCGACGATCTTCTCGATGCCGGCGGTGACCTGGCCGGGATCGACGCGGATGCCTTGGCGGCGGGACACGTCGTAGATCCGGCGCTTGAGGGCCTGGACTTCGTCGGCGCCGATGTTGGCCTGGATGCCGAGGCGGGTGAACCGCTCCTGCAGGTTGCCGACGAACCGAACGGTCGCGGCGGTGCCGGCACCGCTCACCAGCGCCGTGTACTTGTTGCCGACCTTGTCGAGGGCCTTGCCGGCGGCACCGGCCGCGCGGTGCATCGCGGTCAGGTTTCGGGAGGCCTTCCTCGTGCCGAGCGCCAACTTGCCTGCGCGGCCGCCGGCGCTTTCCATGGCGCTACCCAATCGACCGGTCGAACGGGCCGCCTGGCCAGCGGCCGCGTCGAGCCGGCGCTGGTCTCGCGCCAGATCGGCGGACCCGACACCGAGCTTTCGAAGGGTCCGGCCGACCTTGCGAACCGAACCGTCAACGGCCGCCGTGACGACAACGCGGGCCTCCACATCGCTCACGGCGTGATCCTCAGCTCCTTGATCAAGCGAACCGCGTCATGGACACGATCACGCAGGCAGTCATGGGTCATCTCCTCGATGACCGGGTAAGGTTGATGCAGGACCCGGGCTACGATCGCGCAGGCGAGCCTGAGGTCGTCGTGCCCAAGCCGAAAAAACCCTCGTAGGTCCTTTGCAACTCCGTGTAGTCGGTGCCCTGATCCAGTTCCCTGATCACCTCCGGGCCGACGCCGCAGAGCACCGCGAACAGCATGACCTCGCGCTCGCCCTCGGATTTTCCCATCGCCTGAATGGCAAGATCGTCCTTGACCTTCGGCCGCCGCATGTCGAGCGTGGTCACTTCCTGGCCGCCGACGGTCACCGGATAAAGCAACTGCATCGCTTCGGTCTCCTCTTACTGGCCCAGCGCCTGACGGATCGCCGCCAGGTGGTCGACGCCGCCGGACTTGAAGATCATGTTCTCCACGTCGATCTCGACCGCCTCGGTGGCGGCAATCGTCAGTTTGACGTAGGTCGCGGTGAACGAGACCTTGAGGGTCCCGGACTCGCCGGCCTTCCAGCCGCCGAGGTCGGTCTCCCGCATCAGGCCCCGGCATTCGTAGATGATCGCCTCGCCCTCCGGCCCCTGGGCGCCCCGGAAGGTGACCGGCAGGTCCGCGTGTCCGAACATGCCGACGATGGCCGGGTTGTATTCCTTGAGCGACAGGTCGAACTCCATCTTCTCGACCTGACCCATGGGGATGTCGACGGTGCCGGCCATGCCGCCGCCGGACCATTCCTCGGTCCTGAGCGCCAGCACCGGCGGCGTGCCTTCCTCGATCAGCCCGGCATAGCCGACGCCGTCGACGAAAGCGGTGAAGTTCTTGAGCGTCTTGGGGATTGCCATGGATCGTCTCCTATTGGGCGGCGGCGGCCACCTCGGCGACCAGTTCCTCGTAGTAGCCGGCATTGCGATGGGCGCGGAACGTCAGGTGCTCCATCGGCGCCGGCGGTTCGATGTCGAAATCGATGTAGAGCTTGCCGGCCTGTAGCTCGGTCGCGGTATTGAGCTCGGCGTCCAGCCAGGCGCGGCCGCCCAGGATCGCGCCGACGGCCTTCAGGTGGCGCAGGTAGGCGTTGACGCTGCCCTCGATGTCGAGCAGCAGTTGGGCCGAGAACGGCCGGTCCATGGCCCACAGGAAGGCCTGTTCGATGGACTCGTAGACCATGTCGGCGGTGCGCCGCACGGCCTCGAAGGCCCACAAGGGATCGGCCGAGGTGGTGCGGTTGCCCCAGGTCCGATAGCCGTCCTTCTGGATGATCGTGGCCACCTCGGCCTCGTTGAGATAGTTGGCGATCGAGTTCGGGTCGGCCATGTTGAAATCGATCGGCCGGGCGATGCCCACGACGCCGGTGAGCGTCTGGTTGGAGATCGACCACCAGAACCCCTTCTCGTTGTCGAGCCAGGCGCGGCGCCCGGCGAACCGGGCGCTGGCCGGCTGGGCCACCGTGGTGCTCGAGTCCGTGTCCCAGACCATGACGTGCGGATCGATCACGAGGATCCGGTCGGACCCCCAGTCCTCCCGGTAGGTGATCGCGGCGGCGTCGGTGGTGTTGGGTCCGTCCACGTAGACCATCGCCCGCAGGCGCTCGGCGATGCCCTGCAGCTCGGCGACCACCGGATTGGCGACCTGGCCCGTGGTCGCCGTGGCGGCCGCGCCGTTGCCGTCGCCGGTGATGGTGACGGTCGGCGCCGCCGTGTAACCGAAACCGGCGCCGCCGATGGTGATGGCGGTGATGACGCCGCCCTCGATGACCGCCTCGGCCGTGGCGCCGGATCCACCGCCGCCGGTGATCGCCACCGTGGCGGTGGTGTAGCCGGTGCCGCCGGCATCGACCGCGATCGACGCCACGCCGGTCGGGCGCAGGCTGGTGAAGCCGGGCGCGATCAGGATGCGCGGCGTGACCTTGACCTCGGACCGCGCCGCCAGCAGGGCATGCACGCCGGTGTAAAGTGCCCCGTCGCCGATGACGTTCGACAGGGTGACGTTGGCGTCCGCGTCTTCCTCGACCCGGATCACCACCACCATCGCGCCGGTCTGATCGAAAATGGCGTCGCAGGCATCCTTGAGCGTGCCGTTGCCAAGCCCGTCCGGGTCCAGCTTGGCGGCCAGGCGCTGCTGGCCGGCCAGGAGGACCGGCGTGTTGAGTGGGAAGGTCGTGGCGTCGGCATCGGGCGCGGTGCCGATCAGGCCGATGACCGAGGACTTGACGGTCTGGATCGGGCGGATGCCGTCGTCGATCTCGACGACCTCGATGCCGTGCAGAAACTGTTCGGGCATGCTGGTCTCCTTGTCAGGGGTGGGGCCAGGCGATGCCGGCGACGGCGGCGCGGACCGCCGCCTCGTCGGCCGCCGCTGCGATGGCCGCCTTGGCGGTGATGGCAAGGGCCTCGATCTGGCCCGACGCGGTGGCCCAGGCGTCGCGGGCGGCGATGACGAGGGCGGCGAAAGCGTCGACCGACAGGCCGCGCGCGGCGGCCTCGGCGGTGAGGATCGGATAGTCGGCGGGGTCGGGCGAAGCTGCGGCGATCCAGGACTCGGCGGCCTGGGCCTTGCGCTCGTAGGCCATCGCCTTGCCCGGCCCGAGGGTCACGTAGCGCCCCCGGGCGGCCTCGGCCTGGCGGTCGACCAGGATCCTGGCGACGGCTTGCCGGTCGGCGAGCGGCGAGGCGGCGCCGATGGGGTCGCGCTGCTTCAGGTAGAGGTTCAGTTTCCGGTCCATGATCAGGCCTCCGCGTCCGGGATGCTGCCGTGCAGCTTGATGTGCCTGGTGTTGGCGGTGCGCCAGCGCGACCGCACGGTCCGGCCGCCGCCGGCCGCGAACGCGACCT
>JANQIL010000060.1 GCA_028282245.1 Magnetospira sp. | reverse complement strand
GCGGCCGCCGAAGAAACACGGCAACAACCCGCTGTAAGGAGGCCGCATGGACGGAACGATCAGCCTTTCCCTGTGGATGTACGGCCTGACCGTCATCGTCTCGATTGGCGCCGCCGTGGTCATCCGGCTGGTGGTCTGGAGCATCCAGGCCATGCCGCAGCCGAAATCGGCGCCCGCCCGGGTGCCGGTGCTGAAGGCGGCGCCGGCCGACAGCCAGGGCATTCCGGCGGCCCACGTGGCGGTCATCAGCGCCGCCGCCGCCGCCATGTTCCGGCAACCGCGCATCATCCACATCGAGGATGCGGGGCGCGGCCTGACCTGGCTTACCGAGGGCCGCATGGCCCATCTCTCCTCCCACCGAATCCGTCGCTCGCCGTGCTGACTAGGGGCCGATCATGCTGCGAAAACTACGAATCAACGTCGAGGGCCGGGTCTACGATGTCACCGTCGAGGACATCACGGATACCGGCGAGAATCTCTATCCGTCTCCGGCCGTGAACGCCGCCGCCCTGGCGCCGAGTGCTCCGGCGCCGGCCAGCCCGCCGCCCGCCGCCGCGCCGGCCGCCAAGCCGTCGCTCGGCGACGCGTCGCCGAACGACAAGCTGTCGCCGCTGGGCGGCGTCGTGCAGACCATCGACGTCGCGGTCGGCCAGCAGGTGGCCGAGGGCGACAAGCTCTGCGTGATCGAGGCGATGAAGATGAAGACCACGATCACCGCCCACAAGGCCGGCACGATCGCGAACATCGCGATCGAGGTCGACCAGGCGGTGGATGCGGGCCAGATTCTGATGACCATCGAATAGGGCGGATAGGCTTTGGACATCTCGTTTATCGATCTTTTCCAGGGAATCGCCACGCTGGCCGACTCCGACACGGCGGTCGCCGTCATGCGCGTGTTCCTGATCGGGCTGGGGATCGCCCTCCTGTATCTGGGCCACAAGGGCGTGCTGGAGGGCCTGCTGATGATCCCGATGGGTCTCGGCATGGCGACCGTCAACGCGGCGGTGCTGGTGTTCGCCGACGGCAGCCACGGCACCTTGTTTCTCAATCCCCTGGTGTCCGAAACCGAGAGTCTGGTCAACATCCTTCAGATCAACTGGCTACAGCCGGTCTATACCTTCACGTTCTCGAACGGACTTATCGCCTGTCTCGTGTTCATGGGAATCGGCGTTCTTCTGGATGTCGGATTCGTCATGGCGCGGCCGTTCCAGAGCATGTTCATCGCCCTCTGCGCCGAACTCGGCACCGTGGTCACCTTCCCGCTGGCCCAGGCGTTCGGGCTCAGCGTCGCGGATTCGGCGGCGGTGGCGACCATCGGCGGCGCCGACGGCCCGATGATCCTGTTCACGGCGCTGATCCTGTCCGAGGAACTGTTCGTGCCGATCACCGTGGTCGCCTACCTGTACCTGGGGCTGACCTACGGCGGCTATCCCTACCTCATCAAGCTGATGGTCCCGAAGCACATCCGCGCCCTGCCGATGCCGCCGGACAAGCGCAAGGAGATCACGCCCGGCCAGAAGATGACCTTCGCGGTGATCGCCTGCGTGCTGCTCTCGCTGCTGTTCCCGGTCGCCGCTCCGTTGTTCTTCTCCCTGTTCGTCGGCGTGATCGTGCGCGAGAGCGGCATGGCCAATTTCGCCGAGGTCTTCAGCGGGCCGATCCTCTACGGCGCCACCTTCTTCCTCGGGCTGTTGCTGGGCATCCTGTGCGAGGCCGGCACCATTCTCAACCCGCAGGTCCTGATCCTGCTGCTGCTGGGCATCCTGGCCCTGCTGTTCTCGGGCATCGGCGGGTTGCTCGGCGGCTACGTGATGTACTTCGCGTCGGGCAAGAAGTTCAACCCGGTGATCGGCATCGCGGGGGTGTCCTGCGTGCCGACCACCGCCAAGGTGGCCCAGAAAACGGTGACCGAGGCCAACCCGGAGGCCATCGTCCTGCCGCATGCCCTGGGCGCCTCGATCAGCGGCGTCATCACCTCGGCGATCTTCGCCGGCGTGCTGATCTCGGTGGTGCGGGCGAGCGGCGTCGGGCCTTAATACGAAACCCGAATAATCATTCGGGTTTCCCGCCCCTCGCCGGGCGCGGGCTCCGCCCGCTTGGCGGTCCGCCAGCTTCGCAAAGGCCGTCGCCGCAATGGCGACTCGATACGGATCCCGGGTTGATCATCCGGAATCCATGTAAGGAGGTCCCGCCGGCGCGATCGCCCGAAACGGATCCCTTGACCGATCCCGTTCTGGGCGTGGGTCGCCCGTGGTTCCAGGGAGTCGCCCTAACGCGGCAGGGTCACGGTCACCATCAGGCCGCCGCCCGGCCGATCGCCAAGGACGATCTCGCCGCCGTGACGGCGCACGATGCTGCGGACCAGGGCGAGCCCCAGGCCGCTGCCGCCGGTCTCGCGGCTGCGCGACGCCTCCAGGCGGAAGAACGGCCGGAACACCTCCTCGCGACGATTCTCCGGGATGCCCGGCCCCCGGTCGGCCACCGTCACCACGACGTGGTCGGTCCGGTCTCGCAGCTCCAGGTCGGCCCGGCCGCCATACTTGATGGCGTTGTCGATCAGGTTGGCGAAGGCGCGCTTCAGGGCTCCCGGCCGGCAGGTCAGCACGGCGCTGTCCGGTCCCGCGTAGACGCAGGCCTGTCCGGCGTCGGCCAGGTCGTCGCACAGGCTGCCGAGCAGGCTCGCGAGGTCGACCCGATCGGTCGGTTCGTCGGCCGCGTCCTCGCGCGCGAACGACAGGGTGGCGTTGAGCATCGCGGTCATTTCGTCGAGATCGGCGAGCGCCTTGTCCCGCTGCTCGGCGTCGGCGATGAACTCGGCGCGCAGCCGCAGCCGGGTCAGCATGGTGCGCAGGTCGTGCGAGATGGCGGCGATCATCAGGGTGCGGTCGGCCACGAAGCGTTGCAGGCGCGCCTGCATGCGGTTGAAGGCACGGGTGGCGCGGCGCATTTCCGGGGCTCCCGACTCGCCGAGCGGCGACGCGCCCAGGTCGCGCCCCAGGCGGTCGGCGGCCTCGGCGAAGCGGCTCAGCGGCCGGGTCAGGCGGCGCGCCGCGAAATAGGCGAACAGCGCCGCGACCACCGCCGCCGACAGGTTCCAGGCGACGACGCGGAACAACCAGGCCTGCGCCGGGTCGGGCACCGAGGCCTCGTAAACCGCCCACGCGCCGCTGGCCAGGGGGACCGCGATCACCGCCTTCATGTGGCCGCCGAGGACGTCCGGCCCGGCGTCGATGGCCGGACAGTCGCCGTCGGCCGCCGGATCGCAGTCGGGCAGCGGCGGCATCCGGTGCCCGCGCGGCGTCCGGGGACGTTCGGCGTCGTGCCTCTCGTGGTGGTCGTGGCGCCAGAAGCGCCGTGACCGCTCGCGGTTGGGCGGCCCCCAGGCGAAGGAGACCCTTGTGTCGCGGCCCGGCAGGGCGCGGGCCAGCTTTCTCTTGATGGCCTCGCGAGGACGCGACGGCCCGAACCGGGGGTCCAGGTCCGGCGCCGCGCGGGACAGCCGAACACGCAGGGTCGGGCTGTTGACGGCGGCCAGCAGCGCGAATCGCTTGCCGTCGTCGGACGCGGCGTCGAGCAGCCGGGTGGTCACCACGATGCGGCGCAGGGTGGCGCGCTCGAACAGGTCGCGGGTGGCGTCGCGGCGCTCATGGATCCACAGCACCACCAGGGCCGCCTGCACCGCGAGAAGGGCGCCCAGCAGCACCAGGGCGACGCGGCCGGCGAGTCCGGGGGTGGGCGGGAATCGGCGCACCCGGTCAGGTCCGGGTGACCGGCACGGCCATCATGTAACCGCCGCCGCGAATGGTCTTGATCAGCGCGGGATTGGCCGGGTCCGGCTCGATCTTGCGGCGCAGACGCGACAATTGCACGTCGACGCTGCGGTCGAACGGCGCCGCCTCGCGGCCCTTGGTGAGGTCGAGGAGCTGGTCCCGGTTCAGCACCCGCTGCGGATGGGTCGCGAAGGCGGCCAGCAAGTCGTATTCGCCGGCGCTCAGCGACACCAGCACGCCGTCCGGGTCGCGCAGCTCGCGGCGCAGCGGGTCCAGCCGCCACCCCTCGAAGGTCAGGCAGGCCGCGTCGCCGGCCGTGCCGGCGCCCGGTGCCTCGGAGGGGCCGCTGCGCCGCAGCACCGCTCGGATGCGGGCCAGCAGTTCGCGCGGATTAAACGGTTTCGGCAGGTAGTCGTCGGCCCCCATCTCCAGGCCGACGATGCGGTCGGTCTCCTCGCCCAGCGCGGTCAGCATGATGACCGGCTGATCGCCCCGGGCGCGCAGTTCGCGGCACAGGGTCAGGCCGTCGTCGCCCGGCATCATGACGTCGAGGATGACGAGGTCGAATCGTCCGGTTTCCAGGACCCGGCGCATCGCCCGCCCGTCGGCCGCCGAATCCACGCGCATGCCGTGGCCGCGCAGGAAGCGCACCACCAGGTCGCGGATTTCGCGGTCGTCGTCGACGATCAAGATATGCGGCGTTCGTTCGTTCATGGAGCCGATTATAGGGAAGCCCCCGGGCGGGCGTCGGAAGTTTTTTGTAACGCTCGATTTCAGGACGGCGGATGGAAACCCGGCGTTACCAAATGACCGGTCGCCGGAAACAGGCCGGTTACCGGCGCGGGGCATCCTGACGTCGTTCGCGGCGCTCCCCGTCGCCGCCCTCGCAACAAAGTCAAGGAACACGTATCATGAAACGCCGTACCGTTCTCCTCTCCGCCGCCGCCGCCGTTGCCATCCTCGGCACCGTCACCGTCGCCACCGCCCGGCCCGGCGGCTGGGACGGATCGCCATGGGGCGGCCCGTTCGGGCACATGGGACGCGGCGGCCCGATGGCCGGCATGGTCTGCAACGGCGACGCGCAACAGAGGTTCGTCTCCATGCTCGATCGCGCGGCCGCCAGGCTGACTTTGACCGATGCCCAGAAAGCCAAGCTGAATGACGCCAAGGCCGCGATCCGGGACAGCCGCCAGGCCGTCCAGGCGACCTGCGCCAAGGCGGATTTCAACCAGCCCCCGACGACGCCCGCGCAGCGTCTGGAGCGCGCCGAAATCGCCATGACCGCGTCGCTCGAGGCGTTGCGGTCGGCCAAGCCGGCGGTTACCGACTTCCTCAATGCCCTGACCCCGGACCAGCAGAGCCAGCTTCGACCGTCCCGCTGCTGGCGCTGATCCGGCGCGGACGGTGCCGCCGGAGACCACCTCCTCCGTCCGAACGGCGGTGCCGTCCGCAACCCTTTGCCTGTAACACGAGGCGCGAGCGGTTGTTCGGGCTTCCGGGGCCCTTGCCGGGCGGGGCTCCGACCGCTCCGCGAGGGCCGTCGCCTATGCCGAGATGGACACCAGCCGCTCGGACAGTTCGTTGCCGGTGGCCAGGGTGCGCAGGCTGGCCCGATAGGCCACGTCGGCCTGAATCAGGCGGCTGAAAGTGATGCACTTGGGACTTTATACGATTTTCGGATGAAAAATGTATTGAAAATTACCTTTTAGATATTTATACACCTTTTATCAAGTTGGATTCGATTAAAGGTGGGATAATGATGTTGTGGAGATTTTTTTTGGTCTTTTTTATTGCGCTCTGGACAGAAGATTCACGTTCTCAAACGTTATCAATCGAAGATGTATGTGGACAACGCCCGATTACAACAAATGTTGAGCGCGTTGGATCTTTGCAAACAACTGTCGACGCGACGGCCCGTACTTTGTTCGGCGCACGAGGAAAAGCTGACCTGGATATCGTTTATAGGGAAAGAATAAACGATATATTCTCGAAGTATCCGGATGCTGATCGTACGGTTATTGCTAGGTCTGTTATTTATACTTATTGTGCACTTATATATTCTGCAAAAGATCTTTCGAGCCTTCAAAAGCTAGAAGAATTTCGAAAAATGGATATTATCAGCAAGATCCAGGCCGGTTTTTTTGATAGAAGCCGTATTGAATTTGTTGATAAACAAATTTCTCACCAAATAGAAGTAAATTTGGCAGCCTGCAACGCACTGCCGTCTTTTTTGCAGTGTTCATTTGTTTTTAAAGCCATGCAAGACGATGCGTATGTTGAAATTAACAAAAGGAAAGTCAACGCCTCCGATGATGTTGGTAACTTTTTTGAAATGCAGAACGCAAGGATCGCTAATGGCGGTTACAGACATCTACTCGTGAAAGGAGTAGAAACGCCTGTCGTTATTGATTTTTCAACGGCAGGAATTTTCCCAAGCCTGCTTTCGCGACTACATCTTGAGATTGAAAAAGAAGGTAGTGATCCAATAGTAGTGTTTAGAAATATACCAGTTGGCGAATTAAGTAATTAGAATTAATAAAAAATATTGATTCAATAGTCTCGATCGATTCTTTGCTAAGCAGTGATCGACACCAGCCGCTCGGACAGTTCGTTGCCGGTGGCCAGGGTGCGCAGGCTGGCCCGATAGGCCACGTCGGCCTGGATCAGGCGCCCGAACTCGATCGTCGGGTCGACCCCCTCGCGGGCCCGGCGGGCCTCTTCCTCGCCGGCCAGAACGACGGTCCGCAGGGGCAGCGGGCGGGGCGCGGTGCCGGTTTGTATCCGATCGCCGGCCGCCTCCGGCGGTGGCCGACGGGGGCGCGGCGGTGGCGGCGCGACCTCCGGGCGCTCCTGACGATCCGAGGCCCGCGCCCGGGCGAGGTTGGAGGCCGCCTCGCTGACTTGGCGGGTGGCCTGGGCCAGACCGGTCAGGGCCGCCGAGACAACGTCGTCGATCAACGCCATGGCGTGTCCGTCCGCTTCCGATCAAGGGAGGCATTATACGCCCGGCGCGGATACAGCGTTAGCGAGGAAATAAGTGGAAAATTCGCCTAATAAACCAGGCTAAGGGTATTGCCGCGATCATTCAGGGTGCCGGTGGCGACCCGATGCGCGGTCTCGTAGCTCCCGATGCCGCGCGCCAGGTAGAACCCGAACGGAGCCGTCTCGCGGCGCATGTCGCTGTGAAGCCCGGTCGAATAGTCTTCCTGGGCGTCGATCAGGGCGGCGAAGGTGGTGGGTGCCCGCGACACCGTCGGACCGACGCGGATGTCGGGCGACCGGCGGCGCCGGTCCTCGGCCTGTTCCTGGCGGGAGTAATCCTGGAACCGCAGTTCGTTGGTGCTCGATCCGATGGCCGAGCGCGGGTTCAGCTCCTCGACCTGGTTGGTCGAGACCGACGCGACATTGGCCTGTCCCGGGACCGGGCGATTGCCCGGCAGGGGCGCGGCCTGCGCTGGCTGAACACGTGGCATGTATGCCATCGGATCGGTCTTTCGTTTCCTTATTCACCTGAAATGTCGCCGAACGCGTGATCCGGCTAAACTCCAGGTCACATTACTACACCTCTTATTGTAGTCGAACTCGGGGCCTTTTTAAAGTGGCGCCGGTCACACGCGAAAAAGATTCTTCGATTGTTGCCGTCGCGGCTTCGGCGGTTCGGGGGACTACCGCGGCGGGGGCGCGACGGCCCGCCGTTTATGATATATAACCTCCGCCGACCCTCTCAAGCCCGATCGCCCCTCCACGAGGAACCCCCACCCGTGACCATCGCCCCGCCATCCTCCGATACGCTGTTCACGCCGCCGCTGCCGGACGCCGCGCCGCGCGATCTGTGCACCGATTGCGGCCTGTCGCGCACCGCCGATCCGAAGCGTTGCGGCCGCGCCTGCCAGTTCATCCGCCCCGACTACCCAAGCATGGAACGGGCGGTGCATGGACGGAGCCGGGATCCGAAGCGACCCGACGAGCCGTTTTTCGGGCCGTTCCGGCGCATGCTGCGGGCCGCCCTGAGGGAGTCGCGACCGGGTGCCCAGTGGACCGGCATCACCACCCGCGTCGGCCAGAAGCTGTTGCGGGCCGGCGAGGCGGACGTGGTGCTCTGCATGGCCGCCGATCCGGCCGACCGCTGGCGGCCGCGCCCGGTGCTGGTCACCGACCCCGAGGCGATGGCCCTGTGTCGGGGCATGAAAATGGGCCATGCGCCGCTGCTGGCGCTGCTGGAGACGGCGCGCGACAGGGGGTATCGGCGGCCGGCGGTGATCGGCATCCCGTGTCAGGTCTATCCGCTGCGGGTGCTGGAGTCCGATCTGGGTTTCGAGCGGATCACGGTGATCGGCACGCCGTGCTCGGACAACACCACAACCGAGATGTTCCACGTCTTCCTCAACCTGCTCACCGAGCGGCCGGACGACGTCACCTATCTGGAATTCATGCACGACTACCACGTGGAAATGCGGTTCACCGACGGCTCGAGGACGCGCATCCCGTTCCTGCGCCTGCCGATCTCCAGGCTGCCGGCCGATTTCTTCCCGCTGACCTGCCGGACCTGCGTCGACTACACCAACGTCCTGGCCGACCTCACGGTCGGCTACATGGGCGGCGAGGGCGAGCAATGGCTGCTGGTCCGCAACGCGCGCGGCGAGGAGTTGCTGTCGCTGCTCGGCGACGAGGTCCGCGTCGCCGAGCCGGGCAGCGCCGGCAAGCGGCGGGGACCGGTGAAGGGATTCATCGCCAACACCGAGCGCGCGGCCGGCGGCCTGCCGGTGCGCGGCATGCCCGACTGGGCGCGCCCGCTGGCCGGTTGGCTGATGCCCAGGATCGGTCCGCGCGGCCTCGAATTCGCCCGCTCGCGGCTGGAGATGAAGGCGGCCGAGACGGTGCTCCACCTGCGGCGGACGCATCCGAGGCGCATGAAATACATGATTCCCGACCACGTGTGGGCGCTGGTCGAGCCCTATGGGGTGATGCCGCTGGACGGCGAACGCGGCCGGGACGACCGCACCAGGGTGGCGTCGACGACCAGCGCGGCGACGCCGCAGGCGCCGATGGCCAGGACCATCGGCAACGGCGTGCCGTCGTAGAGCTGGCCGACCAGGGCGCCGATCGCGGCCGCCGCCAGGGTCTGCACGAAGCCCACCAGCGACGACGCGGTGCCGGCCATGTGCGGATAGGGGGCGATGGCGGCGGCAACGCAATTGGGCATCACCATGCCGACCCCGATGGTCATTCCGACCATCGGCCCCATCAGACCGCCGATGCTGACGTGGCCGGCCAGGGGCAGGGCGACCATCGGCACGGCGAACCCGGCCAGCATCAGCGATCCCGCGCGGATCAGCCGGTCGGTCCCGAAGCGGCGGACCAGACGTCCGGAGACCGACGAACCGACCGCGAAACCGCCGATCGCGCCGCCGAACACCATCCCGTAGGCCCAGGGCCGCAATCCCAGCAGGTCGACGAACACGAACGACGACCCGGAGATGAACGCGAAGATGACTCCGAAGGCGAACGAGGAGGTCGCCATCAATCCCACGTAGCGGCGTGACCGCAGCAGGGTCCCGAAATTGATCAGGATGCCCAGCGGTCGGATCGCCGCCGGGTCCTTGCGCGGCACCGTCTCCGGCAGCAGGGCGACGATCGCCGCCACCGCCAGCCCGCCGAACCCGACCAGAACCCAGAACAGGACCCGCCAGTCGCCGATCTCCAGGATCATGCCGCCCAGGGTCGGCGCCACCAGCGGCGCCCCGGCCATCGCCGAGGCCATGTAGGCGAGCATCCGCGCCGCGTCCTCGGGCTCGTGGATGTCGCGCAGGATGGCGCGCGCCAGCACCGTGCCGGCGCAGCCGCCGAGGGCCTGGAACAGACGTCCGCCGAGCAGAACGTCGATGTCGGGCGCGAGCACGCAGACCAGGCCCGACAGGGTGTAGACGGCAAATCCGCCGATCAGCACCGGACGCCGCCCGTAGCGGTCCGACAGCGGCCCGTGGAGGAGCTGCCCGAACGCCAGTCCGAGCATGAACAGCGACAGGGTGAGTTGCACCTCGGCCGGAGTGGTCGCGAGGTCGGCCGTCATCGCCGGCAGGGACGGCAGATACATGTCGGTCGACAGCGGTCCCACCGCGACCAGGGCGGTCAACAGCACGGCGAGCGCCGTGGACCTGGGCGGGAGCCGGCGAACGATCACCCGTCGCCGCCCACCGGCCCGGGGGTCCAGCCGGCCGGGATCGCCGCCCCCTTCCAGGGCACGAGGGCCGGCACCCGGCGGCGGTAATCGCGGTAGGATGCCCCGTACAGACGAAGCAGCCGGCCCTCCTCGACGCGCGCCCCGATCACGAGGTACAGGGAGCCCCAGATGGCGGTCGCCAGGTGCATCTGGTCGACGGCGACGCTCCACAGGATCGGAAACCCGGCCGCGTAGAGCGGGTGACGGACGTAGCGATGCAGGCCGTCGACCCGCAGCGGCTCGTCGTCCGGCTCGACGCGGTGGTGCCGCGCCGTCTCCAGTTGGCGGAGTCCCGAAAGGCGGCCCAGGTCATAGCCGGTGGCGCCGTACAGCAACAGGCCCCAGCCAACCAGATGCAGCGCCCACATGGGGACGCGCAGCCACTCGGGCAGGTCGAGCGGCGCCGCGTCGGCGAACAGCCAGTGGCCTAGCGCGTAGATCGCCAGCAGATGCAGCGTCGCGATGGCGTTGTAGGCGAGCCGGTAGCGGGCCCCGAACGGGCGCTTGAGCACGTCGCCGGCCAGCAGGCTGTGGCCGGCCCCGAAACTCAGCCACAGGGCGGCGTAAATCAGGTGGGCGGTCGGGTCATTCATGGTGGATTCGGGCGAGGGTTCGGGTGGTCGAATGGCCCTCGGCAAGGCGGGCCAGCATCACCTCGCCGCCATGGGATCGCACGAAATCGGCGCCGACCACCTGGTCCTCGGCGTAGTCGGCCCCCTTGACCAGAAGGTCGGGGCGGATCGCCTCGATCAGGGCTTGCGGGGTGTCGTCCTCGAACACCACCACAAGGTCGACGCCGGCCAGCGAGCCGAGCACGGTGGCGCGCGCCGTTTCCGTCTGCACGGGCCGCGACGGCCCCTTGAGCCGGCGCACCGAGGCATCCGAGTTCAGCCCCACCACCAGCCGGTCGCAGGCCTGGCGGGCCTGGCCGAGCAGCGACACGTGACCGGGATGCAGCAGATCGAAGCAGCCGTTGGTGAAGCCGATGCGCAGGCCGGCCCGCCGCCATGCCTCGACGCGGTCCAGCGCCGCCTCGAGGGGCAGCAGCTTGGCCTCGGCGCCCATCAGGTCCCGGTGGTGCAGGTGGGCCGTCAGCTCGGCCGCGTAGGTCACGGCGGTGCCGACCTTGCCGACCACGATGCCGGCCGCCGCATTGGCCAGCGCCGCCGCCCGTTCGAGCGGCGCGCCGACCGCAAGCCCGGCGGCCAGGGTGGCGATCACCGTGTCGCCGGCCCCCGACACGTCGAAGACCTCGCGGGCCTCGGTCGGCAGGTGGGTCACCCCGCCGTCGGCGACGATCAGGCTCATGCCGTCCTGGCTGCGGGTCGCCAGAACACCGTCCAGGCCGCAGGCCTCGATCAGGTGGCGCGCCGCGCCGACGATCCCGGCATCGCCGTCGATCTCCATTCCGGAGGCCTCGGCCAGTTCCTTGCGGTTCGGGGTGACCAGGCCGGCGCCCCGGTAGCGCCGGTAGTCGCGGCCCTTCGGATCGACCAGCACCGGCCGGCCCCTGTCGCGGGCCAGGGCGATCAGGTCGGCCGCCACGCCGTCGGCCAGCACTCCCTTGCCATAGTCCGACAGCACCAGCACCGACGACGTCTCCAGGCCCGCCGCCACCGCGTCGATGACGCGCGCCCGGGCGGTCGCGCCGAGCGGCGCCACGGTCTCGCGGTCGGCCCGCAGGATTTGTTGACTACCGGCCATGAACCGGGTCTTGACCGCGGTCACCCGACCCGGCTCGGCCACGAGATCGTGGTCGACCCGGTCCAGCCCGGCGATCTGCGCTCCGATCTCGCGGCCGGTGGCGTCGTCGCCGACGGCGGCGACGAAGCGGGTCCGGGCGCCCAAGGCCACCAGATTGCGCAGCACGTTGCCGGCGCCGCCCAGCATCGCCGTCTCGTCGCGCACCGCGAGCACCGGGATCGGGGCCTCCGGCGAAATGCGCTCCACCGCTCCCTCGACGAAGCAATCGAGCATCACGTCGCCGGCCACCAGCACCACGGCCTCGTGCAGGCGTTCCGCCAGATGGGCCAGCTCGCTCATCTCCGGGCCGCTCACAACAACCCCAGGTCGCGTTCCAGGGCGCCGCAGAACAGGTGCCCGATGAGAATGTGCATTTCCTGGATGCGCGCCGTTTCATCCGACGGCACCACCAGCAGCGGTTCGGCGAGGCCCCGCATCCCGCCGCCGCCCTTGCCGGCCAGCCCGGCCGGGATCGCCCCGATGCGGCGCGCCGCGTCAAGGCCGCGCAGCACGTTCGCGCTGTTGCCGGAGGTGGATATGCCGATGCACAGATCGCCCGGCCGGCCAAGCGCCGCGATCTGGCGCGCGAACACGCATTCGAAGCCGTAATCGTTGCTGGCGGCGGTCAGGATCGAGGTGTCGGTGGTCAGCGCCAGGCCGGCGATCGGCGCCCGATCGTCGCGCAGCCTTACCGAAAGCTCGGCCGCGATGTGCTGGGCGTCGGACGCGCTGCCGCCGTTGCCGAACAGCAGGATCTTGCCGCCGGCCTCGATGCAGCGCGCCGCGAGTCCGACCAGCTCGGCCAGCGGTTCGGCCAGCGCGGCGCGGGTCGCGGCGAGGGCCGCCGCGTGCTCGTCGAATTGAGCTTGGAAATAGGCAAGGCGGTCCATGATGGTCCTTGTGTTCGCGGGTCAGTCAAGGTCGATCCGGTGGCCGGAGCGCAGGGCCTCGGTCACCGCGATGGTGGCGAGAGCGGTCTCGACGAGTTCCGCCTCCTCGATGGGGGCCGGTCCGCCGGCCGCCACGGCGCCGACGAAGGCGGCGAGGGCGTCCTTGAAGCCCTTGTCCTGGGCTCCGCCGCCGTTGGTCGTTCTGCCGGCCTCGGTGATGCTCAGGCGGCGGAAGTTGTCGAGCACCACCACCGTGCCGCCGGCGAAGCCCTCGAATCGCTCCTTGGAAAACGCGGTGTCGCCCCGCGCGGTGTAGGTGATCGCGGCCAGGCTGCCGTCGGCGAACCGCAGGGTCGCCGCCAGATCGTCGCAGACCCCGTCGATCACCGCCGCGGCGTCGGCCTGGACCGAGCGGATCGGCGCCCCGATCAGGAACCGCGCCAGATCGACGAAATGGCAGACCTCGCCCAGAATCCGGCCGCCGCCCTCCTCCGCCGCGTTGATCCAGGACTCGGCGGGCAGGGCCCCGGCGTTGATCCGCATCTGCACCACCCTCGGACCCGACGCGCCGGCCAGCGCGTCGCGCATGCGCAGGGACATCGGCGCGAAGCGGCGGTTGAACCCGACCTGGAAAAAGCCGGTTGACTCCCGGCGCGCCGCGACGACGGCGTTCACCTGCGCGCGATCGAGGGCCAGCGGCTTCTCGACCAGCACCGACTTGCCGGCCGTGAGCGCGCGTGCCGCGAGGTCGGCGTGGCTGGCGTGGCGGGTGGCGATCAGCACCGCGTTGATCGTCGGATCATCGAGCACCGCCGCCGGATCGGTGGCCGCGAACCCGAACCCGAAGGCCGCCCGGGCGTGCTCGGCGGTGGCGCCCCGGGTGGTGACGACGCCGCGCAGATCGACCTCGCGCATTTCCTTGAGGGCCGGCAGCAGGACGGCGCGCGCGAAGTTGCCGGCGCCCAGGACTCCGAGCCTGCAGCGTCCGGCGGTCGCCCTCGGGGTCGCGAAGGCCGGCGCCGACGACTCCGGCCGGTCGGGATAGGCGAGGATCACGCCGAGATGCGGCGTGTCGCCCCCGGTGACCATTCCATAGGCCCGCTCGGCGTCGTCGAACGAGAACCGGTGGGTGGTCAGCGCCGCCACGTCCAGGCGGTTGCGGCGCGACGGCGCCATCAGGCGCACCACCTCGCGCAGGTTCTCGGTCTCGGTCCAGCGCACGAAGCCGGGCGGGTACTTCAGGCCCCGGCCCTCGAAGTCGTCGTCGTAGCGCCCCGGGCCGTAGGACCGCGAGACGATCAGGTTCAACTCCTTCTGCATGAACTCGCGGTAGGGGAATTCGGTGCCGGTCATGCCCAGCATCACCACCCGCGCCCGGTCGCGCGCCAGCTCGGCGGCGGTCTGGAACGGCGCGCTGGACTCAGTGGCGGCGGCGATCAGCAGGGCGTCGCAGCCGAGCCCGTCGGTCAGCGTCCGGACCGCCGCCTCCACGCCGTCGTCGGTCGGATCGAGGGCCGCCTCGGCGCCCATGCGCAGGGCCAGGTCGCGGCGCTCCGGATTGGTATCCAGGGCGATCACCCGCGCGCCCGCCAACCCCAGGAGCTGCACCGCGAGTTGCCCCAGCAAGCCGACCCCGATCACCGCCACCACGTCGCCCAGCCCGGTCCGGCAGTTGCGCGCCCCGTGCAGGGCGATGGCGCCCAGGGTCCCGAAGCAGGCCTCCGCGTCGGGCACGTCGTCGGGCACCGGAGCGACCAGATTGGCCGGCACGGCGTTCAGGTCGGCGTGATTGGCGAGCCCGGCGCCCGCCACCGCCACCCGTTGCCCGACCCGGAACCGCCCTTCCAGGCCGCGTCCCACCGCGACCACTTCGCCGGCCGCCGAATAGCCCAGCGGCAACGGCGAATCCAGACGCGCCATCACCGCCTTGAAGGTCGCCGCGACGCCGTCGCGGCGTGCCTTGTCGACCACCTTGCGGACCAGATCGGGCCGCGCCCTGGCCTTGCCGGCCAGGCTCTTGCGGGCGAAGTCGATGATCATCCGCTCGGTCCCGGCCGAGATCAGCGAGGCGCGGGTGCGGACCAGGAGACCGCCGGCGGCAACGGCCGGCGGCGGCACCTCGGCAAGGGCGAGCTTGCCGCTGCGGGCGCTCTGGATGACCTGTTTCATGGCGCGTTTGTACTCCGGTTTCCGACCGAAAGGCAAAGCCTCTCGGCGCCTTCCCTTGCGCCGCCCGGAGGCCCGGCGTATCTGTGGGACAGCCGGAAAGGACATGCCGATGGCCGCGCCGCCCGCCGCCCTCCTGCCAGTGCTCTTGCTGACCGCCGCCGCCGTTCTCGGGGGTCCCGCGCGGGCCCATCCGCACGTATGGATCGACGCGGTGACCAAGCTTCACCTGAACGACGACCGGCGGGTGGTGGCTGTGGAACAGGCCTGGATGTTCGACGATCTCTACTCGGAGGCCATGCGCGCCGATCTGGACGCCGACGCCGACGGCCGCCTTTCGAAGGCCGAGCTGGGCGGCTACGCGGACAAGGTGCTGCGCAATCTCGCCGAATGGCACTTCTTCACCGAACTGACGCAGAATGGACGGCGTCTCGATTTCGCCGGCCTCGACGGCGGCGACGCGCTGTGGCTGGACAAGCAGCGGCGGTTCGTCCTCAGGTTCCGGGTCGCCCTTGAAACGCCGGTGGCCACCGCCGACAGCCCGTTGGTGCTGCGGACCTTCGACCCGACCTATTATATCGCCATCGACATCGCGAAACCCAACGGCGTGCTGTTCTCCGACCCCGGCGCCTGCGCGGCCGATATCCGACCGGCGGAGGGGGCGGGCGAGCTGTTTCTCAGCGAGGCGGACTTCCTCGATCCCGACGTGAACAAGGGCTATGGCCGCCTGTTCGCCGAAACGGCGCGGATCACCTGCCGATGAGGCGCGGGCCCCTGCTCACCGCCGTCTTCCTGATGCTGTGCGGGGCCGGCGCGGCGTTCTATCTGCTCGCGGCGCCGGAACCGGTCACCTGGTACGGTGGCCTGCTGGACGGCGTCCGCGACCTGCAAAAGGCCTTCGCCCGGGCCCTCGGATCGGGAGTGCGGGCGTTGGGCGATCCGGAAAGCGAGACCGGATTCCTGGCCCTCGCCGGGGTCGGTTTTGTTTACGGGGTGTTCCATGCCGTCGGGCCGGGCCACGGCAAGGCGGTGATCACCACCTACGCCATGGCCAACGAGACCAGCCTGCGCCGGGTCGCCGCCCTTGCCCTGGGCTCGGCCCTGGTTCAGGGGCTGACCGCCATTCTCCTGGTCGGCGGCGCGGCGCTGATGATGACCGGCGGCCTGCGCGCCTTCGCCAGCGACGCCGAGACCCTGCTCGAACGGGTCAGCTATGCTGCCGTCGCCGGGGTCGGCCTGTATCTGGCCCTGCGTGGCGCCCGCCCGCTGATCGCCCAATGGCGGCGGCGTCGCGCCCGCACCACCCTGCCGGCGGCGCGCTCCGAGGCCGGCCTCCCGGCCGAGCCGGAGGCCGACGCCGATTTCGAGGAACCGGCGGTCTGCGCCCACCGCCATCTGCCGACTCCCGACGAGATGGCCCGGGTGTCCAACTGGCGGCAGGCGGCGACCATCGCCCTGGCGGTCGGGGTACGTCCCTGCTCGGGCGCCGTGCTGGTCCTGGTCCTCGCCTTCGCGCTCGGCTTCGCGTTGTCCGGGGTGGCCGCCGTGTTGGCGATGTCGCTCGGCACCGGCCTGACCGTGGCCGCCCTGGCCGTCGGCGCGCAGGTGATCCGGCGGCCGCTGATCGATCTCCTGGCGTTGGGTCCGGTGGCCGCCGGGACGGTGGTCGCCGGCGTCGCCCTGGCCGGCGGTCTGACGGTTGCCGCCATCGGCCTGTCGCTGCTCGCCGCGACCTTCGGCGGGCCGGCCCATCCCTTCGCGTGACAGGGTCGCGGTTTCCGCATAGGGTCCGCGCATGTGCGGCCTGAACGCGATCTTCGCCTACCATCCGGACGCCCCGCCGGTCGACCGCGCGGCCCTGCTCCGGACGCGCGAGCGGATGGCCCGGCGCGGCCCCGACGGGGCCGGCGAGTGGGTCTCCGAGGACCGCCGGGTCGGCCTTGGGCACCGGCGCCTGGCGATCATCGATCCGTCGGACGGCGGCGCCCAGCCGATGGCGTTGTTCGGCGGTCGCTACCGCATCACGTTCAATGGCGAAATCTACAACTACAAGCGCCTGCGCGACGAGTTGCGGGCCGAGGGGCGGCTGTTCCGCAGCGAGTCCGATACCGAGGTCCTGCTGCACCTCTACGATCGCGACGGGCCGGAGATGGTGAAGCGCCTGCGCGGCATGTTCGCCTTCGCGTTGTGGGACGAGGGCCGGCGCGGCCTGCTTCTGGCGCGCGACGGGTTCGGCATCAAGCCCCTGTACCTGTCCGACGACGGCCAAACCCTGCGCGTCGCCTCGCAGGTCAAGGCGCTGCTGGCCGGCGGCGGGATCGACCGGCTGCCCGACCCGGCCGGTCACGTGGGATTCTTCACCTTCGGCTATGTCCCGGAGCCGCATACCCTGTATCGCGGCATCCGGGCGCTCGGCGCCGGCACGATCCTGTGGCGCGACGAGGCCGGCAACCGTTGGGAGAAGCGGTTCTTCGGGGTCCAGGCGGCCTTCAACCACCGTCTGAGCGCCTATCCGACGCTCGGCGACGCGCTGCGTGATTCGGTGCGCCATCATCTGGTGGCCGACGTGCCGGTCGGGCTGTTCCTGTCGTCGGGCCTGGACTCCGCCACCCTGTGCGGGCTGGCCGCCGAGCGCCGGGCCGACCTGCGGACGGTCACCCTCGGCTTCGACGAGTTCGTCGGCGGCCCCAACGACGAGGCGCCGCTGGCCGAATCGGTGGCCGCGACCTACGGCACCCGACACGTCACGGCGCGTGTCGCCGGCGCCGATTTCGCGGCCCGTCGCGACGACCTGCTGGACGCCATGGACCAGCCGACCATCGACGGGGTGAACACCTATTTCGTGGCCCGCGCGGCGGCCGCGCGGGGCCTCAAGGTGGCGATATCGGGGCTCGGCGGCGACGAACTGTTCGCCGGCTACAACACCTTCACCCAGGTGCCGAGGCTGGTCCGGGCCACCGGCTGGCTGCCCGGACTGCGCCATGCGGGCCGTCTGGTCCGTCTCGTCACCGCGCCCTGGATTCGCCGGGTGGCGCCGCCCAAGTGGGCCGGGCTGCTGGAACTGGGCACCCGGCCGGGCGACGCCTACCTGCTGCGGCGCGGCCTGTTCATGCCCTGGGAACTGCCCGGGGTGCTGGATCCCGACATGGCGCGCGAGGGCTGGAAGGCCCTGGCGCCGCGCCTGCGCCTGCACAACGCGCAGGCCGACGTGGGTCCCTGGCGCGATCGCGTCGCGGCGCTGGAAATGACCTGGTACATGCGCAATCAACTTTTGCGCGACGCCGACTGGGCCGGCATGGCGCATTCCCTGGAAATCCGCGTGCCGCTGGTCGACACGCACCTGTTTTACGCGGTGGCGCGGCGCCGTTACGCGAAACAGCACATGGCGGACACGCCACGCGTGCCGCTCCCGGAGGCCGTCCGGAACCGTCCGAAGACCGGGTTTTTCGTGCCGGTGCGCGACTGGCTGGACGGGGAGAACGACGGCGAGCCCGGCCTGCGCGGCTGGGCCCGGCGGGTTTATCGCGGATTCGCGTAGCGGGCGCGGATTGCCTTCGGCGGAAGAGAGCGATTTTTCGGCCAAGCCGAAATCCGTTCGATTCGACCGGACCCGCCCTCGACGTTAAGCAATTGGCAATCAATGCTTGCTATCGTGGAAGCTGCAACTGGGATTTGCGGGGCAAACCATGAACGCGACAATCGGTACCGGCGGCGCGCGCCCGTTGTCCGAGCACGGCGCGCGTCTGGCCAAGGCGGCCGCGCTCGCCGTTGCCGACGCGCCGAGCCGCGATCATGCGCGCGACCTGGAGCGGGCCAACGCCGATCTGCGGCAATTCGCCTACGTGGCGTCGCATGATCTTCAGGAACCCCTGAGGATGATCGTCAGCTACCTGGACATGGTGAAGCGCCGCCTGGGCGACCGCAGCGACCCGGAGATCGACGAGTTCCTGGACTACGCCGTGGACGGCGCCCGGCGCATGCGCGCCCTGATTCGCGGGCTGGCCGACTACACCCGCATCGATGCCCGGCAGCGCGCGTTCGGACCGGTGTCCATGGACGATCTGCTCGACGGCGTGCTGCGCGACCTGGCCCTGAAAATGGAGGATTGCGGGGCCCATGTCCTGGTGCGGGACCAATTGCCGACGGTGCGCGGCGACCCGGTGCTGCTGGCGCAGGTGTTCCACAATCTGTTGGTCAACGCAATGAAGTACCGGCACCCGGACCGCGCGCCGGAAATCCGCCTGACGGCGCGGCGGTCCGGCGCGGATTGGCTGTTCTCGGTGGCCGACAACGGACTCGGTATTCCGGCCGATGCCCTGGACCGGGTGTTCCTGCTGTTCCAGCGGCTCAATTCCGCGAAGGGCACGGAGGGCTCGGGAATCGGCCTGGCGCTGGTCCGCAAGATCGTCGAGGAGCACGGCGGCCGGGTATGGGCCGCCTCGGTGCCCGACATCGGCAGCACCTTTCACGTGGCGCTGCCGGCCTCCGAGTCGCCGGACTCCGAGGCCGACTGACCGTCAGGCCTGGTTGCCGGCTTCCTGGGTCTGCTGTTCGGCGACCTTCTTGCGCACCTCGTTCATGTCCAGGGCGCGGACCTGGGCGATGACGTCCTCGAGCGCCGATTCCGGAAGCGCGCCGCCCTGAAGGAACAGCAGGATCTGATCGCGGAAAATGGCGACGGTGGGAATCGAGCGGATGCCGAACTGGGCGGCCACGACCTGTTCCGCCTCGGTGTCGCATTTCGCGAACGCGATGTCCCCGTGCGTCTCCGACGCCGCCTCGAAGGTGGGCGCGAAGCTCTTGCAGGGCTGACACCAATCGGCCCAGAAATCGATGATCACGATCTCGTTGTCCTGGATGGTCGAATCGAGATTGTCGGCGGTCAGTTCCAGGGTGGCCATGGCGTTGGTCTCCTTGTGGGTCTGGTCTGTTGGCAAGCAGGCGCCTCGGACACCCACCCGCACCGGGTTCGGGTTTTCCGCACCATAGGGAGTCCGATGCCGGATTTCCAGGGTTTCCAGGGTTTTCCGGGGATTCGTACCGATCGGTCAAGGACGCGGGATCAGACGAAGCCGCGAAAATAATCGATGGTGGTCGCCAAGCCGTCGCGCAGGGGCACCCGCGGCTCCCAGTCGAGCTTGCGGCGGGCCAGCGCGATGTCCGGCTTGCGCTGCACCGGATCGTCGGTCGGTAATCGCCGGTGCACCAGTTCGGAGCGCGAGCCGGTCATCTCGATGACCATCCGCGCCAGATCCATGATGGTGAACTCGCTCGGATTGCCCATGTTCATGGGACCGGGGAAATCCTCGTCCAGATCGACGAACCGCGTCATTGCCTCGATCAGGTCGTCGACATAGCAGAACGAGCGGGTCTGCCTGCCGTCGCCGTAGATGGTGATCGGCTCGTCGCGCAGCGCCTGCATGATGAAGTTGGAGACCACCCGGCCGTCGTTGGGGTGCATGCGCGGGCCATAGGTGTTGAAGATGCGGCCGACCCGGACGGCGACCCCGAACTGCCGGTAATAGTCGAGGCACAGGGTTTCGGCGCAGCGCTTGCCCTCGTCGTAGCAGGCCCGGGGTCCGATCGGGTTGACGTTGCCCCAGTAGGCCTCCTGCTGCGGATGGACGATCGGGTCGCCATAGACCTCGCTGGTCGAGGCATGGAAGATGCGGGCCCGCGTGCGCTTGGCGAGGCCCAGCATGTTGATCGCTCCGTGGACGCTGGTCTTGGTGGTCTGCACCGGGTTCTGCTGATAGTGGATCGGCGACGCCGGGCAGGCCAGATTGAAAATGCGGTCGACTTCCACGTAGAGCGGGAAGGTGACGTCGTGCCGCATCAGCTCGAAATGCGGATGCCCGAGCAGGTGCGCGATGTTGTCCTTGGCGCCGGTGAAGAAGTTGTCGACGCAGAGCACGTCGTGCCCCGCCTCCAGCAGGCGTTCGCAAAGGTGCGAACCGAGAAATCCGGCGCCGCCGGTAACGAGAACGCGCGTGCGAAGGTGCATGGTTCGGAGCCTCAGGGGTGACGGGAGATCGGGTGATAGCGGAGTTTCGCGGGGGGGACAAGATTTCGCGCGGAACGTGAAGTCAATTTCGGACAACACGAATTTCAAATGATTCCCGAAAAGGGCGCGTCACGGCCGGGCCTCCGACGGACGCGGTTTCCCATGGCCCGCCAACTCGGCGGCCCGCGCCGGAGCGGTGGCCAGCAGGGCCAGGATCGGAATGCGGGAGAGGCGCCGTCGCATCGGCGCACGCCGCCCCGTCGGGTGGGGTCCCGCAACCTTGGATCGGGGTATCCGTCAACAAGCCCTAATCGATCGCCAGAACGTCGCGCATGGAATAGAGGCCGGCCGGCCGGCCGACGCACCACGCGGCCGCATGCGCCGCCCCCGTGGCGAACACCGCGCGGGAGCGGGCCTGATGCGTCAGGCTCACGGTCTCGCCCTCGGTGGCGAACATCACCGCGTGTTCGCCGACCACGTCGCCGCCGCGCAGGGTGGCGAATCCGATGTCGCCGCGCCGGCGCGGTCCGGTGTGGCCGTCGCGGACGGTTTGGGCAACGGACTCGAGCCGCCGGCCGCGTCCCTTGGCTGCCGCCTGTCCCAGCGCGAGCGCGGTGCCGGACGGCGCGTCGACCTTGTGGCGGTGGTGCATTTCGAGAATCTCGATGTCGTAGTCGTCGTTCAGACTCGCCGCCACCTTCTCGGCGAGAACCAACAGAAGGTTCACCCCGAGGCTGAAGTTGGGCGCCTGGACGATCGGGACCCGGGTTGCCGCCCGGACGATCTCGGCCTGCTGGTCGTCCGACAGGCCCGTGGTTCCGAAGACCAGCGCGGTCCCGGTTTCGGCGGCGAGGCGGGCGTGCGGCCCGGCGTTCGCGGCGATGGTGAAATCGATCGCCACGTCGACCGATTCGAGCAGGCTCCGCGCGTCGTCGGTGATCGGGCGTCCGCTGGGTGTCAGGCCCGCCACCTCGGCGCAATCAAGGCCGATCAGGGGGCTTGACGGCGCCTCGGTGCCGCCGCCCAGATCCATGCCCTCCCTGACGATCACGGTTTGCACCAGCATGCGCCCCATGCGGCCGCCGCAGCCGATGATTCCGACTTGTGTGTCCCGTGCGCGTGCCATTCGGCCTCTCCTCCCGCGTGCTTATTGCGATTGCGTTCCAGTTTCCGGCATCAGGGACCCGGCCGATATTCGGGCACCAGCCGCCGCGCGATGTCCAGTAGTCGGCCCGTGTCGTCGGCCCGGATCGCGGTCTCCAGATCATCGAGACTCCGCCGCAGGTCCTCCAGTTCGACCGGCCTCGGCGCCGCGACCAGAATCGCGTTGTGCTCGGTCGGCACCAGGTTCTCGGCCCCGTGCAGGATTTCCTCGAACAGTTTCTCGCCCGGCCGCACGCCGGTGAACGCGATGGCCACGTCGTCGTCGGGGCGCAGGCCGGCCAGCCGGATCATCTGGCGCGCCAAGTCCACGATGCGCACCGGCTCTCCCATGTCGAGAACCATGATCTTGCCCTCGTCGCGCCGCCGCCGGCCGAGCGCCGCCGCCTGAATGACCAGTTCGACCGCCTCGCGGATGGTCATGAAATAGCGCTTCATGTCGGGATGGGTGACGGTCAGGGGTCCGCCGGCTTCGAGTTGCTTCTGGAACAACGGAACCACCGATCCGGTCGATCCGAGAACGTTTCCGAAACGAACGGTCGTGAACCGGGGTTCGGCCGGGGTGCGCGCGAGATCGAGAGCCTGACAATAGAGCTCGGCCAGGCGCTTGGTCAGCCCCATCACGCTCGACGGGTTCACCGCCTTGTCGGTCGAGATCATCACCATGTCCTGGACCCGGTGGGCGGCGCAGGCGTCGGCCAGATGACGGGTGCCGACGACGTTGGTGCGCATCCCTTCCACCAGGTTGGCCTCGACCAGCGGCACGTGCTTGAGGGCCGCGGCGTGGAACACGATCTGCGGCGCCATCGCGGCGAACAGGCGGTTAAGCCGGTCGCGGTTCCGGACGTCGGCCAGAACCGCGCGCCGGGCGAGATCCGGGTGTCGGTGGCCCAGTTCCTGATCGATCTGGTAGAGCGCGAACTCGGAGTTTTCGAGCAACACCAGCTCGGCCGGCGCCAGATCGGAAATCTGGCGCACCAGTTCCGATCCGATGCTGCCGCCGGCGCCGGTGATCAGCACCCGCCTGCCGGCCACCAGGGCCCGCATGGAATCGCGATCCAGGGTGGCCTGCGGCCGCCCGAGCAGATCCTCGACGTCGATCGGCCGCACCTCCAGGTGTTCGGCGAGGCCGCTCTTGAGATCGGTCAGGCGCGGCAGGCGGGCGATGGTGAGGCCCTGCCGATCGGCGGCGTCGAGCAGTTGCCGCAGGCGCGCGCCGCCGAGGCGGTCCTTGGTGACGATCAGCTTCTGCGGCCGATCGTCGGGGTCCATCGGCGCGATCACCCGCTCCAGGTCGTCCAGGGTGCCGAGTACCCGCAAACCATGAATCTGGCGATCGACCCGGCCGTGGCTCTCCGACAGGATGCCGACCACCCGGTAGGCGGCGTCGCCGCTTCTGAGGGCGCGGATGAACAGTTCGGCCCCGTCGCCGGCGCCGACCAGCAGCACCGGCACCGGCGGCCGGCTGCCGGCCTCGGTGAGGTCGATGTGGCGGTCCTTGGCCAGTCGATAGACGAATCTGGGTCCGCCGAGCAGGGCCAGCAGGACGAACCAGTTCAGAATCGGCAGCGAGCGGGGGATCAGTTCCAGCCGCGTCCACAGGAACATCACCACCGTGAAGATCAGGATCGCCAGGGTCACGGACTTCGCGATGGCGATCAGATCGTTCAGGGAAGCATAGCGCCAGATGCCCCGGTAGAGGTTCATGGTCCAGAACACGATGCCGCAGACCACGGCGAAGACGACCATGGCCTCGCCGCCGTGGCCGTGCCGCCAGATGGTGTGGAATTCGTCGCCGCTGCGCAGGTAGATGGCCAGCGCGAAGGAACCGGCCGCCATCAGGATGTCGTGCAGGAACACCACATAGCCCCGGCGCAGCCGGGCCAGACGCGCGCGGGGCCATCTAGGCATGGGTCCTCCGATACCAGGCGGCGGTGGCGGCCAGCCCCTCGTCGAGCGACACCGGCGGCCGCCAGCCGAGGTCGCGGCGCAGCGGCCCGTCATCGATCCGCAGCGACTCGGTCAGGCGCGCCACGGCGTCGCCCCGGCCCATCATCGCGGCGCCCCACCGCAGGACGGAGGGCGGCACCGGCGGCAGCCGCGCCGGGCGGCCCAGGTGGCGGGCCAGACGGCGAATCAGGTCCGGCACCGAGATGTCCTCCCCGTCGCGCGCCAGCCAAGTCCCGCCGGCCGCCGCCGGGCGATCCAGGCAGCACAGGATGGCATCCGCCAGATTGTCCAGGAAAATCAGGCTGCGGCGGTTCTCGACCGCGCCCAGGGGCAACGGCCAGCCCCGGTCGACGAGTCGCATCAGGGCCAGGAAATTGGCCCGCGCCCCGGGGCCGTAGACCAGCGGCGGGCGCAGGATCGCCACCTCCAGGCCGGTGCGCGCGGCGATGGTCCGCAACATTTCCTCCGCCTCCCATTTGGAGACTCCATAGGGGTCGCTTGGCGCCGCCGGATCATTGGCCGAAAACGGCGTGTCGCCAGTATATTCGCCGTTGACCTTGATGGAACTGACGAATACCAGCCGCCGCGTCCCGGCGGCCGCCATCCGCTCGGCCAGGCGCCGCGTGCCGTCCCTGTTGACGCGCCGGAACGCGCCCAGCGGATCGGCCGCCGGATCCTCCATCAGATGAACCCGGGCCGCCAGATGGATCACCGCCTCGACTCCGTCGAGGGCCGCCGTCCAATCCGTTTCGGGGCCGATGTCGCCGATTGTGGCGCGGGTCGCCGCGACCACCGCGTCGCCGCGACCCGCGAGCGCCCGACACACCGCGCCGCCGACGAAGCCGTTGGCGCCGGTGACCAGGATCCGGCTCATGGCAGGTCCTCGCGCGCCACCCGGCCGCCGCGTCCGGACGCCGCGGCGTCGAGCACGGCGAGCATGCGGCGCGCCTGCCGCTCGCGGCTGTGCGATAGGCGCGCCGCGTGGCTCGCGCCGGCCAGGACGCGCCGTCGCGCCGGGTCGTCGGCCAGGGCGCGGCAGGCATCGGCCAGGGCGCGCGGGTCCTCGGCCGGCACGCGCAGGCCGGCGCCGTCGGTCTCCACGATCCGGCCGGCTTCCCCCTCGGGCGCGGCCAGCAATACCGGCAGGCCCATGCCCATGGCCTCGAAAATCTTCGACGGGATCACCTCGGCGAACACCGGGGATTTCTTCAAATGGACCAGGGCCACGTCGCAGACACTCCACACGGCGGGCATCGCCGGCTTCGGCTGCGGGTCGCCGAACACCACGTTGTCGAGGCCGCGCGCCCGCGCCGCCGCGATCAGGCCGTCGCGTTCCGCCCCGGCGCCGACCAGCAGGAACCGGATATCGTCACGATCACGCAACAAATCGGCGGTGTCAAGAACGTTGCCCAGGGCGTGGGCCATGCCGTGGGTGCCGAGGTAGCCGACGACGAACTTTCCATCAAGGGCCCACCGCCGCTCGTAGGTGGGATCGCGGTCGCGCGGCCCGTAGCGGTCCAGGTCGACTCCGTTGCGGACCACCGCGATCTTGTCCTCGGGAATGCCGCGTCGGGTCAGGTTGTCCTTAAAGGATTGGGTGAGGGCGGCCACGCAGGCCGCTCGGCGGTAAAGGAACAGCTCCAGTTTTTCCACCGCGCGCAGGGCGCGGCTCGGGCGCATGGCGCCGACCGCCGCGATGGAGGCCGGCCACAGGTCGCCCAGCTCGAACACGAACGGCCGCCGCCGCGCCGCGCCGAGCGCCCAGCCGGCGACGGCGGAGAAGAACTGCGGCGAGGTGGCCGCGACGACATCCGGGCGCGGCCGGACGAGACCGACCGCGAAGGCCATGACCCCGAAGCTGACGAAATCCAGGATGCGCCGCGCGCGGCCCCGGTTGGGCGCGATATAGGTCTTCACCCGCACCACGGAGATTCCATCCATTTCAGAGGTTTGCAGCCATTTGTTCCGCCATCCGTCGAACAGGCGCCCGTGCGGGAAGTTGGGCGCGCAGGTGAGCACCGTCACCCGATGGCCCCAGCGTGCCCAATAGACCGCGCGTTCATAAACCCGGGTCGCGGCGGCGTTGGTTTCCGGCGGGAAGTTTTCGGTCAGGAACAGGACATTCACGGCGCGAGTCCCTTCCGCATGCGGAACGGTCGTGCCAGGGCATGGAGGAGAAGGCCGGTCACCAGGACGGCGACGGCAAGCGCCGGCAGGGGATGCCGAACGGCGATCAGGGCGAGCACGAGCAGCAGGGCGTCGGCCCCGAGAATCGTCATGGCCACCCGATCGTGGGTCCAGCCGCCGCGCACCGCCAGTTGATAGAAGTGCTCGCGATGCGCCGACAGGACGTTCCGGCGTCGTACCGCCCGCCGAAGGACGGTCAGGGTGGCGTCGGCCAGATAGTAGGCGGCGAGAATCATGGCCGGCGCCGGCTGTCCCTCGGCCGCCAGGACGATCAGCAGCCAGCCGAGCAGGAAGCCGAGCGGCACGCTGCCCACGTCGCCCAGGAAGATTTTCGCCGGATGCCAGTTCCAGGCCAGGAAGGCCAGGGCGGCGAGGCCGCAGGCGAGACCCAGGGCTTCGAACCCGGCCGGGAGCCCGGCCACCAGGGCGATCGTGGCGGCCCCGAACCCGAGCGTTGCCGTTTGCACCCCGGTGATTCCGTCGATCCCGTCCATGAAGTTATAGAGATTGACGAACCACACCCAGGCCAGCCCGGTGGCCGCCAGGTCCAACCAGCCGGGCAGCAGACCGCCGAACAACGGTCCCGGCGCGGCCACCCCCAACACTCCGAACGCCACGATCAGGTGGCCGACCAGGCGCGGCCAGGCCGGCAGGTCGCGCAGGTCGTCCCACCACGACAGCGCGCCGAGGGCCAGGGCGCCCAGCGGCACCGCCATCCACGTCGGGTCCCATGACCGGTCCAATCCGATCCATATCCAGGCCGTGGCGAGGATCGGTGTCAGAACGAGGCCGGCACCCCTTGGGGTGGGCGTCGCGTGACTGCTGCGCGCGTTGGGACGGTCGAGCACGGCGCGCCGCAGGAGTAGACGGCGCAGGACCCCGACGGTGGCCCATGTGGCGACCAGGACAAGGGCGTAAAGGAGAAAATCGGACCCGGCGAGCATGCGCTCTTCTACCCCCGCCCGGCGATCCCGGGCAAGGTCTTCAGAGTCGGGCGAGGCGCCAGTCGAGGCGGCCCCCGCCGGGCCCGAGCGATGTCTCGATGACGATCTGTCGGGTCCGCCGCATCACGTTGAAGGCCGGTGCGTAAACGCTCGGCTCCAGGCGTGCCGGTTGGCCGGCGGACAACCGCCAGGCGCGGCCCGACGGCGGGGTGATCAGCACGGCGTCGCCTCTCGCCACCGCCACCACGTCCGGATGCAGGTGAAAGCGCGCCCGCATCACGGCGCGGGCGGCCGGCGGCCGTCCGACCAGCCGGTCCTCGCCGATCAGACCGCCGCCGTCGTCCGAAAGCTGTAAACGGCGCCAGTGGATCAGGCCCAGGTGGCCGTATCCGTCGTGATGCGCCAGCAGGGTTTGGCCTTGCCGCTCGGCGCCGACCCGGCGCGGCCGCCGGCCGAGCCGGAAGGTTCCGAACACCTCGGCCGAATCCAGGTCGCCCAGGCCGACCGTGGAATGCGCCGCGGTGCCGCGCAGCCGGTTGCGCCACGTGGCGTCCTGGTAGGCGTAGGTGCCGCAATTGACGACGATTCGCTCCGCTCCGACCGACATCTCGAAAGCCAGCGCGTCGGCGTGGGCATGGGCCGGCAGGTCGTCGGGACAGCACCGCCCGGCGTCGGCCAGCACCACCGTTTCCCCGGCCCACAGCCGATACAGCCCGGCGTCGGGGAGTTGCGCCGGCATGGCCGAATCGCCGGTGATTCGGTCAAGGACCGCGTCCAGCGCCGCCGCGTCTCCTTCCTCGCCGTCGTTGAACAGGGCCAGCCGCCCGTCGCCATGCCGCATCAGGCGCAGTGGACCGGCCATCCGCCGCGCCGCGTCGGCGAGCCAGGACGGCGCCTGCCCGGCCAACAGGTCGCGCAGGTCGATCAGATCGCCCAGCACCTGGAAGTGATAGGCCGGAGAGCGTTCGTAATGGGTGCCGTCGGCCAGGATCTGGGCTCGCAGTTCCCGCTCCAGTTCGGCCAGCGGCGGCGCCAGGGCCAACTCCGGGGTGTCCAGGCAGGCCGCCGCCGCGATCCGCGCCTTCAGATTCTTGATCAGATGATTGCCGCCCACGTCGCGTTCCATCGTCGCCGCAAGGTGGCGGGCCTGACGCAACAGGCTCATCGACAGCCGGGGCGCGAAATCCTCCGGCGCGCCGTCGCCCAGCCAGGGGGCGTGGCGCAGCCAGGCGTGGAGTCGCAGGGACAGCGGATAGGGATGCCAGGCCAGATCGTCGGGACGCGGGTGCCGCGCGATCCAGTCGCCGATCGCGGCGCGCGCGACTCCGGCGGCGGCCGGGGTGGCGAGCGCCGCCAGATGGTCCAGCCAATCGAAATAGTGCAGATGAAACCGCCACAGGTGACTCGTCCCGGCGGGTCGCCAATCGAGCGGCGGCTTGAACGGATGCTCCTGGTTGATCAGGCGGAT
The DNA here is from genome assembly GCA_028282245.1 of Magnetospira sp. Classification (GTDB taxonomy): domain Bacteria; phylum Pseudomonadota; class Alphaproteobacteria; order Rhodospirillales; family Magnetospiraceae; genus JANQGL01. Next base: position 2,200 of record JANQIL010000060.1, on the reverse strand, counting down.
GGCGCCGCGCAGGATGCGCCGCCCCTCGTCCGGATCGCCCGCCCGGACGGGCGGCGGAAAGGTCAGGAACGGTGGCGGGTCGCCCCGGTCGAGCACCCATTCGGCGTAAAACGGCGATCGGTGCCAGGGCGCCCGCAGGCGGGCCCATGCCCGCCAGGCCAGCTGCTCCGGACGCAGATGGGCCATCATGCGCCAAAGGGGACCGAGGACGGTCAGCATCGCCGCGCCCAGGCCTCCAGGACCAGCAACGCCCAGACCTTCAGGGCCACGTCGCGGCGACCACGCCGATGCGTCGCCAGCAGATCGGCGACCGCGCCCGGATCGAGGCCGAGGTCGGCCATGCGCGCCGGCGCCAGGCGCTCGGCCACCATCGGCGCGAGGTCCTCGCGCAGCCAGACGCCCATCGGCGGGTTGAAGCCGCGCTTGGGCGCGTCGACGATCCCGGCCGGCAGGAGGCGACGGGCGATGCCGCGCAGCAACGACTTCATGCCGTTTTGAAAACGAATATCCGGGGCGATGCGGCCCACCGTCTCGATCAGCCGGTGGTCGATCAGCGGCAGGCGCAGCTCCAGCGCATGGGCCATGCTCATGGCGTCGCCGTAGGCGAGAAGGTTGCCGGGCAGGAACGAGCCCAGGTCGGTTTCCTGCATGGCGTCCAGGGAATGGGCCGAGGTGGCCAGGGCATGGAGATCGGCGATCGGTCGCGAGGGCGGCGCCGGATGGCCGAGCAGCCGCGCCCGCTCGGCCGGGTCGAAATACTCCACCCAGGCGGCGTACATCTCCGCCTCGGGGCGCCCGGCGGCGGTCAGGAACTCGCGCGCCCGGCGCGGGGCATGGCGACCCCGGGTGTCCTCGGGAATCCATTGGGCAAGAGGACCGATGACCCGGTTGCGCAGCCAGACCGGCACCGCGTCTCGGTAACGCCGCGCCAGCAGACCGCCCCGATAGCGGGGATAGCCGCCGAACACCTCGTCGCCGCCGTCGCCGACCAGGGCCACGGTCACGTGTTGCCGGGCCTGCGCCGACAGGTCGTCGATCAACAGCGCCGTGGGGTTGCCGAACGGCTCGCCGAAGGCGTCGACGCAGGCGTCCAGGCGCTCCGCAAGGCGTGGACTGGCGCGCAGTTCCACATGCTCGGCGCCGATGTGGTCGGCCACCCGGCGGGCGTTGTCCCGCTCGTCGTAGGCCGCCTCGTCGAAGGTCATGGTGAAGGTGCGCACCGGCGGGCCTCCGGTCTCGCGTGCCCGCTCGGCCATCAGGGCCGCGACGACCGAGGAATCGAGGCCGCCGGACAGGAAGCAGCCCACCGGGACGTCGGCCACCAGGCGATCGGTGACCGCGCGCCGGACCAGCGGCAGGATCTCTTCCACCGCCGCGTCGTGGTCGACCCGTCGATCACCGGAGATCCGGGGACGCCACCATCGGCGAATCGAAGTCCTTCCGTTTCGCCATTGCAACAAATGTCCCGGCGGCAGTTTTCGGATGCCCCGGTACAGGGTGCGCGGCGCCGGCACGTAAAGGCAGGCCAGGTACTCGGACAGCGCCTCGGGATCGATTCCCGAGTCGATCCCGGCGTGATGCCGCAGGGCGCCGATCTCGGAGGCGAAGGCGAGGTGGCCACCGCCCAGCGGCGCATAAACCAGTGGCTTGATGCCCAGCCGATCGCGGGCCAGCAGCAGGGACTTCTCCGCGCGGTCCCACAGCGCGAAGGCGAACATCCCGACCAGCCGGTCGAGCGCCCCGGTCCCCTCGCGGCGCAAGCAGGCGAGCAGCACCTCGCTGTCGCTGGTCGACCGGAATTGCTCGTCCCGGGCCTCAAGGTCGGCCCGCAACTCCCGGAAATTATAGATCTCGCCATTGTAGGCGAGCACGTAGCGGCCGCAGGCCGAATGCATCGGCTGGGCGCCGCCCTCGGTCAGGTCGATGACCGCGAGCCGGGTATGCGCCAACCCCGCGCCGTTCTCCCGCCACACCGCCCGGGCATCGGGCCCCCGATGGCGCAGCCGGTCGAGGGCGGGGTCGAGGAATTCGTCGGAGACGGCGGTGCCGCCGGCGATGCCGCACAAGGGCGCCTCCCGGAGCCTCTAGTGGATCGGATCCGACGCTTGGTACCCAAGCTTTGGATCGGTCGATCCACTAAGCTATTGATTTGGTGGTTCGATGCCAACGGATGGGACTCATCCGTTGGCATCGAACCACT
>JANQIL010000058.1 GCA_028282245.1 Magnetospira sp. | reverse complement strand
AGTGGTTCGATGCCAACGGATGAGTCCCATCCGTTGGCATCGAACCACCAAATCAATAGCTTAGTGGATCGACCGATCCAAAGCTTGGGTACCAAGCGTTGGATCCGATCCACTAGCGTCTTGCCACGCCGGGTGTCCGCGTCGATGCTGGAATGGGGATGACGGCGGATCCGGGGGCGCCCCCTGCCCGGCCCGGGCGGGGCCTTTGTTTCCGGACGCGCCACGGATGCAACGAGGAGGCCATCGCATGTCGGGTCATAAGGCCATGGGACTCGTCGGCTTGGGCGTCATGGGCGGCAATCTTGCCCTTAACATGGCGGACAAGGGCTACGACGTGGTTGCCCACGATCCATGGGAGGACGCCCGGTCGCGCCTTGCCGCGCGCCTGAGCGCCGAGGATGCCCGGCGCATCGTCCTGGTGGCCGATTACGCGGCCCTGGTCGAGGCGCTTCCGGACCCTCGGACGATCCTGATCATGGTCAAGGCCGGCGAACCGCTGGACGCCGTGGTCGCCGACCTGGCCCCCCGGCTGAGTCCGGGCGATACCCTGATCGATGGCGGGAATTCACATTATCGGGATACGATCGGCCGGGAACTGGCCCTCAAGGCCAGGAACATCCAGTTCATCGGGCTCGGGGTTTCCGGAGGCGCCGAGGGCGCCCGACACGGCCCGTCGCTGATGGCCGGCGGCGGCGCGAACGCCTATGCCAACTGCCGCCCCGTTCTCGAGGCCATCGCCGCGCGATACGACGGCCAGCCCTGCTGCGCCCTGGTCGGAAGCGACGGCGCGGGCCACTTCGTCAAGATGATCCACAACGGCATCGAATACGGCCTCATGCAGGTCATTTCGGAGGCCTACGTGGTGCTGCGCGATGTCCTGGGCCTTGATCATGGGCGGATGGCCGAGGTCTTCCGGGCGTGGAACCAAACGGATCTGGCCTCCTACCTGATCGAAATCACCGCCGATATCCTGGACCGCAGGGATGGGTTCGGCGACGGCCCGCTGATCGAGATGATCCTGGACACGGCGGGGCAGAAGGGCACCGGACGGTGGAGTTCCGAGGCGGCCCTGGAACTCGGTCTCCCGACGCCAACCATCACCGAGGCCGTCTTCGCGCGGGCCCTGGCGTCGATGAAGGACCAGCGGGTCGCCGCGGCCGCGATCCTGGATGGCCCGGACCACGCGGCCGAGGATTGGCGCGACGGCGACCCGGTCGAGTCCATTCGCCAGGCTCTCCTGGCCGCCACCGTGACGACCTTCGCGCAGGGACTGTCCGTCATCGAGGCGGCGGCGCGGGACCGAGACTGGGCCACGGACCTGTCCGTCGTCGCCGATATCTGGCGCGATGGCTGCGTCATCAGAGCCCGGCTGCTGGACGACATCGCGCGCGCCTACAAGGGCGGCGCGGCACCCGCGAACCTGATGTGCGCGCCGGCGTTTTCGCGCCTTCTGGCGGCGGCGCAGGGCGGCTGGCGGCGCACCGTCCGCATGGCGGTGGCGCGGGGACTGCCGGTGCCGGGCCTCGGCTCGGCCCTGGCCTATTATGACGGCTACCGGAGCGAACGCCTTGGGGCCAACCTGATCCAGGCCCAGCGCGACTACTTCGGGGCTCATACCTACGAGCGCATCGACCGCCCGGGCACGTTCCATACCCAATGGTGACGGACACAGGCGTCGGCATCGCCCTTTCCCTACCGGGCAAGGACTCCGGTCGACTCCGGCGGCATGGCTCCGCGAGCCCTGTCCTACCCTCTTCCTTGGCGTGCAGCGCCGTGCTATGTGGCAAGACCTCCCGCCCCGGCGGGCCCGTAGCTCAATTGGTTAGAGCCGGCCGCTCATAACGGTCTGGTTGCAGGTTCGAGTCCTGCCGGGCCCACCAATTCGGGTAGCACACAAGATCTTTCCGCACCCCATCACGCGACGGCTCCGGACACCTTCCGGGAAAGCCGCGTCACGGGAAAACACTTCTCGAGTTACCTGCTCGTGGACCCGTTCCGCCGAGCAAAAACGTCCTCCATCCAACCGGACAAGCGATCCAGCCTTGCGTCCCAGCTGTTTGCGCGCGCGGTCGCCCGTCTCGTCTCCGGCGTGCCGACGCCGTCCCGCCCAAGGGCGCGTGCCAGGGCCGACGTCCACGCCTCGGCGTCGGAAACGATATCGATCACGTCTCCAAACGGCAGGATCGATTGCAGCCCGGTACTCACAACGGGTTTTCCGATGGCCAGGTATTCGTGCATTTTCAAGGGGTAACCGGCCTGCCACCAGCCGCCCTTCAGGCGGTAACACATGATGTTCACGTTCATGTGGGCCATGTAGGCGGGAACGTCGGCGAAGGCCTTAGGCCCGAGATGATAAACGTTCGGCAGCGATGCGAATCGCGCCCAGGCCTCGGAATGCTCCGGGTGCCCGGGGAACGCGCCGCCGTTGCCGGGGCCCGCCGGCCCGACGAAGACGAAGTTCAGATCCGGCGAATGGCGGGCCACCTCGATCATCAGGTGAAAATCGAGCTTATGATTGATTTGCCCGGTATAACCGATCCGAGGCTCGGGAATGCCCGCGAGATCCGGAGGACACGGCTTCTCGTGCGCCCCGTCGAAATGATCGAGATCGACGCCGGTGGGCATTTCCTGTCCGATCCGCCGCGCCCTCTCCGGCATGTAATCGAACATCGCCGAGGAATAGGCGGCGATAAGATCGGCCCGCGCGACCAATTGACGCTCGAAATCCGCTTGAATCTCGTCCCAGCCCGGGGACAGCGACAAGGCGTCATACGTGAAATAGACGATGCGATCCGGGCCAAGCGCCTCCGCGCCGGGCCAGTATCTTGGATGGAACAGGAACGCCGCGAGAGGGGTCGAGGCGCCGCCCATTCGCCGAGCCGCCCGCCGCATGCGCGCGGCGTGATGGCGCGTGGCCATCCGCTGCCAGATCCTCGAGCGTGGCCAATAGCTTTCAAGACGGCCGGGACGGTCGACGAGAAGGCCCTTTTCCGGGGATGTGGCGCCCAGAAGCCTCGCGGCCCTCCATCTTTCGGAGTGGCGGTCCCAGAGCGACAACGGTCCCGATGTATAGAGCGTCGGCCACCCCCGCGCGGCGAGGCCGGTCGCGATCCGGTGCCGGCTTGTCCAGGGGCCATCCCAGGGTTCCGGAGAGAAGACAACGACCGGCGGATATGCCATGCCCGTGCGACCCGTTTCCATGCGGCGACTCCTCGACGGCCGCTTATTTGCGTTGCGCGACAAGCACTTGATGGAGACCGATCCCGAGGGACGACAGAATTCCCTCGTAGGCCGGCAACACGCCCGTTCGCCGAAGGAAGCCGACGAGCTTGGGAGCGCTTAAATACCTGTGGATGCCTCTGTAGCTGAACTCATACAGAAATGCCTTGTGGCTGAGGATTTTGAAATCCCGGCGCACGAGACGGCGCAATTCGGAAGGCGTGGGCCAATCCTCGACGGGCTGCGAAAGCTGGCCATCCTTCTCCCATGCCCATTTCACGAGGCCATTGGGCGTCGTGAGCACCAGAAAACCCTCCGGCTTGATGTTTTTGACCAGCGACTCGACAAACCGGTCCTTTTTGCTATCCGGGATATGCTCGATCACCTCCGAGGTCACGAGAAGGTCGAACGTCCGGTTCGCCTCGAACGTCAAAACGTCGGCGCACACGAACTCGATATGAGGCCAGCGTTTCGAGGCGAGCTTCACGCCCTCCGGAGACAGGTCCACGCCCGTCACGCGACCCATTGCGCTTAATTGGGCCGTCAGCCAGCCCCGCCCACATCCGAAATCGCAGATCCTGAAATCCTCGCGCTCGCGAAACTTGAATTGCATATCCAGATAAGAAAGCGCATCGAAAACAGCCGCTACCCGCGCCAGCTGGAATCTGTTCAACCGATCCAGCTTGTCATCGCCGGCCCATCGTTCATCATAAAAATCAGCCTGCTTGCTTAATGAGATGTGATCGTTCATGCGCATGCCCGCCTGTCAAGTTAAATGATATTGCATATTGAAGGACCTCAAAACGAATCCCGAAAAACAATACCGTCAAATGACGGAATTCGTTACCGGCTTCGAGCACAAAAACAAAAACTCGGATTTTTCTCACCATACACCCGAGTTTCGCTGAAGGTCAACCTAACAAGTCAATAATACCCAACAAATAGATTGGCGTGGAGATACGGCTTACAGAGTGAGTCGTTCTTTGATTTACCATGTTTGGTGAACAAACGGCATCCGCGGATGCCCGGGACCCGTCGGCGGATTTCGCGAAAGACCGCCCTCGGCACATCAAGGACCGAGGCCCCAAGACCCATGAGACGGATTTTCGCGCATCCAAGGCTCCACGAAATTCCGTGATGAACCTTTTTTTTCGGGGCGCGGTTCCTCGATCGTTCAACGCAGATGGTCGTCGAGGAATTCGAGGGTCCGCTCCCAGGCCAGTTGCGCCGCCTCCTCGCGATAGGCGTCCCGGCGATCGCAGTTGAAGCCGTGCCCGGCCGCCGCGTAGAGATATTGCGGGACATCGGGATAGGCGGCCGCCACCGCCGCCCGGTTGCCCGGCGGGATCAGTTCGTCCTCCTCTCCGTAATGCAGGATCACCGGGCAATGCGGGGTCTCGGCATCGGCGAATTCCGGGATGTGACGGCCGTACCAGGCGCTCGCGGCGCCCACCGCGGTGATCCGGCAGGCGGCCAGGAAGGCCGCCGAGCCGCCCCAGCAGAATCCGGTGATGCCGACCTTGACGCCCGGCGCCACCGCCTCGGCGGCCGCCGCGATATCGCGCATCGGATTGTCCCAGCCGAGTTTCTCCATCAACGCCCGGCCGCGCGCCAGCCCGGCGTCGGCGTAGTCCAGTTCGACTCCCTGCTCGATGCGGTCGAACAAAGCCGGCGCCACGGCCGTCCAGCCCTCGGCGGCGAACCGGTCGCAGACGTCGCGGATATGCGCGTTGACCCCGAAGACCTCCTGCACCACCACGACCGTGCCATGGGCGCGGCCGGGAGGGTCGGCCAGATAGGCGGAAAGCGAGTGACCGTCGGACGCGGTCGCGTGCAATATCGTTCCCATGCTGTCCTCCCTACTCGTTCCACGAGGATAGGAGTCTTCGTGACCCATCGTCAAAGGATGTCGCGCGGCGGCCCGGATGTTTCTCGAACCGGCGTCCGGCTCGGACCTGGATCGGAGACCGCCGGCGCTTGACGCCCCGAGTCCCCGGACCTACGGTGCGGCCCGCCCAAGCGGCTCGTCCCAAGCCTCCCGGAGACCTCCGATGACCGATACCCCGCGCGACCTCGCCCAAACCTCCAACGCCTGGCCCTTCGCCGAGGCGCGCGCGGTGGCGAAACGGGTCGGCGGCAAGGTCCCGGACAAGGGGTATGTGCTGTTCGAGACCGGCTACGGGCCGTCGGGCCTGCCGCACATCGGCACCTTCGGGGAGGTCGCCCGGACCGCCATGGTGCGCCACGCGTTCGAGGTGCTGACCGGCCTGCCGACCCGGCTGATCGCGTTCTCCGACGACATGGACGGGCTGCGCAAGGTGCCCGACAACATCCCCAACCGGGACATGGTGGCCAAACACCTGGGCAAACCGTTGACCGCCGTCCCCGACCCGTTCGGCACCCACGAGAGCTTCGGGCACCACAACAATGCCCGCCTGCGCTCGTTCCTCGACCATTTCGGCTTCGACTATGCCTTCAAGAGTTCCACCGACTCCTACCGTGGCGGCGACTTCGACGCCGTCCTTCTGCGCCTGCTGGAAAACTATGACGCGGTGATGGCGGTGATGCTGCCGACCCTGGGGCAGGAACGGCGCGCCACCTACTCGCCGTTCCTGCCGCTCTGCCCGCGCACCGGGCAGGTGTTGCAGGTGCCGTTGTTGGAAACCCGGCCGGACGACGGCACGATCATCTACGCCGACCCGGACACCGGCGAGAAGATCGAGACTCCGGTCACCGGCGGCCACTGCAAGCTGCAATGGAAACCCGACTGGGCGATGCGTTGGACGGCGCTCGGGGTCGACTACGAAATGGCCGGCAAGGACTTGATCGATTCGGTCAAGCAATCCTCGAAAATTTGCCGCGTCCTGGGCGGCAGGCCGCCCGAGGGATTTTCATACGAGCTGTTCCTGGACGAGAGGGGCGAGAAAATCTCCAAGTCGAAGGGCAACGGTCTGGCGGTCGAGGAGTGGCTGGCCTACGCGCCGCCGGAAAGCCTGTCGCTGTTCATGTTCAACAAGCCCAAGACAGCCAAGCGGTTGTATTTCGACGTCATCCCGAAGGCCGTCGACGAGTACCTGGCCCATCTGGAAGCATATCCGCGACAGGACCCAAGGAAGCGGATCGACAATCCGGCCTGGCACATCCACGCGGGCCAGCCGCCGCGCGAGGCGGCGCACCTGTCCTACAACATCCTGCTCAATCTGGCCTCGGTCTGCCATTCCGAGGACCACGCGGTGCTCTGGCATTACATCAGCCGCTACGCCCCGGAGGCCAGCCCGGAAACGGCGCCGACCCTGGACCGGCTGGTCGGCTGCGCGATCAACTACTACCGGGATTTCGTGAAACCGCGAAAGGCCTATCGGGCGCCCGGCAGCGGCGAGGCGGCGGCCCTCGCCGATCTGGCGGCGGTCCTGGAGGGGCTTCCGGAGGGCGCGCCGGCGGTCGACATCCAGACCGAGATCTACGAGGTCGGCAAGCGCCACCCGGACACCTTCCCCGACCTCAAGGACTGGTTCAGGGCGCTCTATCAGATTCTGCTGGGCCAGGACCAGGGACCGCGCATGGGCTCGTTCATCGCGCTCTACGGGCGCGTCGAGACCCTGGCCCTGATCCGCCGCGCCCTGGCCGGCGAGGATCTGTCGGCCTGATCCCGAATTCCCCGGTTGCCGGCGGAGTCTCGCCGCCGGGCGGGGATGTGGCGCTCGAAGGGAGGATGACAATGATCTTTTTCCTAACCCTGATTTTCTCCTGCCAACTGGCGGGCGAGTTGCTGACCGTCGGGCTGGGCCTGCCGGTGCCGGGTCCGGTGGCCGGCATGGCCCTGTTGTTCGCCGGTCTGCTGATCCATGGCGGGGTGCCGGACGGCCTGGCCCGCGTGGCCGACGGCCTGTTGCGGCATCTGGCCCTGCTGTTCGTGCCGGCCGGAGTCGGCGTGATGCTGCATGCCGGCCTGCTGGGGCGCGATTGGCTGCCGGTCTCCATCGCCCTGGTCGCCAGCACCGTGTTGACCCTCGCGGCGACCGCCGCCGTCATGGCCTGGCTGGCGCCGCCGCCGCGCGCCGACGAGGCCGCGCCGCCGGAGGCGAGAGGGTGATGCGCGGCGTTGCAGACATATGGACCTACCTCAGCGCCAGCCCACTGATCCACCTGACCCTGACCCTGGCCGCCTATCAGATCGGCACCCATCTCTATCGGCGCGGCCGGGGCACGCCGCTGCTCAATCCGGTGCTGGTCGCGGTGGCACTGATCGTCGGCATGCTGACGATGACCGGCACCGCGTATCGGACCTATTTCGATGGCGCTCAGTTCGTTCACTTCCTGCTCGGACCGGCCACCGTCGCCCTGGCGGTGCCCCTGTACCGGCATTTCGAGACGGTGCGCCGATCGGCCGGCGCCATCCTGGTCAGCCTGGTGACCGGATCGCTGACCGCCTCGGCGTCGGCGGTGGGCATCGCCTGGGTGCTCGGCGCGACGCCGCAGTCGCTGTTGTCGCTGGCCCCGAAATCGGCCACCGCGCCGGTCGCCATGGGCATCACCGAGCAACTGGGCGGCCTGCCGTCGCTGACCGCGGTGCTGGTGATCACCACCGGAATCCTCGGCGCGATGATCGGCCCTCCCCTGCTGTCGCTGCTGCGCATTCGGGACGCGCGGGCGCGCGGCCTCGCCATCGGCACCACCAGCCATGGAATCGGCACCGCCCGCGCAATCCAGGAAAGCGAGGTCGCCGGCGCCTTCTCGGGGCTCGCCATGGGACTCAACGCCCTGGCCACGGCGATATTGCTGCCGCTGTTGTGGCACCTGCTGTTCGCGGCGTAGCCACGGTTGGAACCGGCCACGGCGTCCGTCATCGGCGGCGCGGGGATCCGGGCGCGACTGCCCTCCGTCGCGTCCGACCGGCACGAAACGTTGCGTTCATGGCAGGATCACGCGGGAGCCGACGCCGGCCGGCGGTCAGGCCAACGCCACGCCCTTGCTATCGAGAACATGCTTCAACTCGCCGTTGGCGTGCATCTCGCGCACGATATCGCAGCCGCCCACGAACTCGCCCTTCACGTAGAGCTGCGGGATGGTCGGCCAGTTCGTGAACGCCTTGATGCCGTCGCGCAACTGCGGGTCCTCGAGCACGTTGATGCCCTTGAACTTCACGCCCGAATCACTGAGCACCTGAACCACCGCCGCGGAGAACCCACACTGCGGAAACATCGGCGTGCCCTTCATGTACAGAACCACGTCGTTTTCGCTGATGTCCCTGCGGATACGCTCGAAAACCGGATTGTCGCTCATGGATCGTATGCCCCTCGGTACGGATGTCATGAATTCGGTTGCATATGGGCGACGGGGCGACGGCTGTCAACCTGGAGGCGTGTCAACGCGGCCGGGCGACCGCCGCCGAGCGACTCGGCCAGGCGTAGATGGCGAGCCCGACCCAGATGAATCCGAACGCGAGAAAGTGCGCGTCGGTGAAGGATTCGCCGAACACCAGCACCGCCAGCGCGAGCTGGATGCTCGGGTTGGCGAACTGCATCAGGCCCAGGGTGCCGAGGCGCAGTCGCCGGGCCGCCATCGCGAACAGCAGCAGCGGCAACACGGTGACCGGACCGGCCGCCATAAGGGCCAGGCTTTCACCGGCCCGCGCCCCGAACGACGTCCATCCCTCGGCGGCGCCGACCACCATCGCCAAAAGGGCGGGCGGCGCGAGCAAGGTGGTCTCCACCGCGAGGCCGACCAGGGCCGGGGTCGGAGCGAGCTTGCGCAGCAGGCCGTAGATCGAGAAGCTGACCGCGAGCACCAGGGCGATCCACGGCACCTCGCCGACCCGCGCCACCATCACCGCCACCCCGGCCGCGACCAGAACCAGGGCCAGGGCCTGACGCCGAGTCATCCGTTCCCCCAGGAAAACCCGCCCCAGGCCGACCATGACCAGCGGAAAAATGAAATAGCCCATGGAGGATTGCAGGGTGCGCCCGCTGCCGACGGCGTAAACGAAGGTCAACCAGTTGACCGATACCATGGCCGCGCTGGCCAGGAAGATCGCCAGCAGCTTGCGGTCGGCGAGCACCGCGCCGTAGTCGCGCCAGCGGCCGAGCACGGCCACGGCGGGAATCGTGACGACGGCCGCCCACAGGATTCGATGCGCCACCACTTCCCACGGCGGGACGTCGTCGAACAGCTTGAAGAACAGCGGCACAAGGCCCCAGAACACGTAGGCGCCCAGCGCCAGCAACAGACCGGCGCGGACTCCGGGCGCGAGGCCGGACGGTCGAGTCGGCGTCGATGCGGGATCGGCCAAGGCGTCAGGCCGGAGTCCCGGTGGTGAGTTGCAGGGCGTGCAGTTCGCCGTCCATGCCGTCCATCTTGCCCTGAAGGGCGGCATAAACCATCTGATGCTGCTGGACTCGGGTCTTGCCTCGGAACGCCTCCGACACAACGCGCGCGGACAGATGATTCCGGTCGCCGACCAAATCCTCCACCGTCACCTGAGCGTCCGGCAGGGCCTGCTTGATCATGGCTTCGACAACGCTCGGATCCATGGGCATGGCAGCACGTTCCCTTTGTCGCTCGGCATGTGCGCACCGGTATAGGCTCGGAGCCGGGTGCTGTCAACGCGCGGCCCGAGTACAATATTACGATCAAAAATATGATTGATTCTTTTAAAAGGGGCATTTATCATGCCTTACGTTAATATTAAGTATTAAATATATCCTATAGGTTAAGAACTCTGAGGGAGACACGAGCAATGACCAAACTTTTACCCGTTGCCTTTGCGATTCTGACTCTCGCCCTGTTCCTGCCTGGAACCGCGCAGGCCTTCGATGTTCGGGCCGGTCCGATCTGGAACAACGATGATGCCAAGGTCAAATGCCCCAACATCTGCCAATGGTATGGCGGCTGGAACGGCAACTGGACCACCACCGAGCCCGGCAAGATGTCAGTCTGCGGATGCAACTCTCCGGCACAGGGATCGGCCAACGACGCCAACGCGGGCCCCATCTGGAGCAACAACGACGCTCCCGGAAAATGCCCGCCGGCCTGCCAGTACTACCAGGGCTGGAACGGCCAATGGCGTACCACCGAGCCCGGCAAGATGTCGGTTTGCGGCTGCAACGAATCCTGGCACTAGACTTCCTCCCGCGCGTAAGCCCCAAAAGCCCAAAACTTCGCCCGGCCATCGTGCCGGGCGTTTTTTTTCGCGGGTCCGTGGTCAGTCGGCCATGAAGGCGGGCAGCCAGGAGTCGTGAAGGGATGCGAGGTCGGCCATCGGGACCGACCCGGATCCGGCCACCGTGAACTGGTCACCACCGGTGTGCCCGACGGTGCGGGCCGGCACGTTGGCCTGGAAGGCGCGAGTCATCACCTCGTCCTTCTCGTCGGTGGCGATCAGATAGCGTCCCTGATCCTCGCCGAAATACCAGGCATGGCGCGGGCTGGCGCCGGGTGGCGCGTCGATCTCGCAGCCGACGCCGCCGGCGATGGCCATTTCCGCCACCGCCACCAGCAGGCCGCCATCGGACAGATCGTGCACATGTCGGGCCAGGCTGTCCTGGATCAGGCCGCGCACGAAATCCCCGTGGCGCCGCTCGCGGGCCAAGTCGACCGGCGGCGGGGCGCCGTCCTCGCGACCGTCGATCTCGCGGAGGTAGAGCGACGCCCCAAGGTGGCCGCGCGTTTCGCCAATCAGGATCAGGACATGCCCCTCTTCGTGGAACGCGGCCTCGGCGTGCCCCGGCAAGCGGTCGATCAGGCCAACGGCGCCGATCGTCGGGGTCGGCAGGATGGGTTGCCCCTGGGTTTCGTTGTAGAGCGACACATTGCCCGACACCACCGGGAAGTCGAGTATCCGGCAGGCCTCGGACATGCCCTGGATGCAGCCCACGAACTGGCCCATGATCTCCGGTTTCTCGGGATTGCCGAAATTCAGGTTGTCGGTTACCGCCAGCGGCCGGGCGCCGACCGAGGTCAGGTTTCGCCATGCCTCGGCCACCGCCTGCTTGCCGCCCTCGAACGGATGCGCCCGGCAGTAGCGAGGCGTCACGTCGCAGGCCATGGCGAGTCCCTTGTGGGTGCCGTGCACCCGCACGATGGCGGCGTCGCCGCCCGGACGGGCCACCGTGTCGCCCATCACCATGTGGTCGTACTGTTCCCAGATCCAGCGCCTCGACGCCAGATCCGGGCAGGCCAGCAAGGTCTTCAGGGCCTCGATCGGGTCCACGTCGCGGACCTGGGCGGCGGTGACGGGCGGCGGCGGCGGCACCTCCTCCCACGGCCGGTCGTACTCCGGCGACGCCAGGGCCAGCGGATCGATCGGTAGGTCGGCCACCGTCTCACCCCGGTGGGTAATGACCATGCGACCGCTATCGGTGAGGCGGCCAACGATGGCGAAATCCAGCTCCCACTTCTCGAAGATCGCCCGCGCCAGATCCTCCTTGCCGGGCTTGAGAACCATCAGCATGCGCTCCTGGCTCTCCGAGAGCATCATTTCGTAGGGCGTCATGTTCGCTTCGCGCTGCGGAACCGCGTCCAGGTTCATCTCGATGCCCATGCCGCCCTTGGACGCCATCTCGAACGACGACGAGGTCAGTCCGGCGGCGCCCATGTCCTGGATCGCGACGATGGCGTCGGTCGCCATCAGTTCCAGACAGGCCTCGATGAGCAGCTTCTCGGTGAACGGATCGCCGACCTGCACGGTGGGCCGCTTCTCCTCGGAATCTTGATTGAACTCGGCCGAGGCCATGGTCGCCCCGTGGATGCCGTCGCGGCCGGTCTTGGACCCCACGTAGACCACCGGGTTGCCGACCCCGGCGGCGGCCGAATAGAAGATGTTGTCGGCATCGGCGAGGCCGACCGTCATCGCGTTGACCAGGATGTTGCCGTCGTAGCTCTCGTGGAACCGGCATTCGCCGCCCACCGTCGGCACGCCCACGCAGTTGCCGTAGCCGCCGATGCCGGCCACCACCCCGGCCACCAGATGGCGCGTCCTGGGGTGGTCCGGAGTTCCGAAGCTGAGCGCGTTGAGGTTGGCGATTGGCCGCGCGCCCATGGTGAACACGTCGCGCAGGATGCCGCCGACTCCGGTCGCCGCGCCCTGATAGGGCTCGATGTAGGACGGGTGGTTGTGGCTCTCCATCTTGAAGATGACCGCCTGGCCGTCGCCGATATCGACCACCCCGGCGTTCTCGCCGGGTCCGCAGATCACCCGCCCCGGATCCTCCTCGGAGGCGGTCGGCAATGTCCTGAGCCACGTCTTGGACGACTTGTAGGAACAGTGCTCGGACCACATGACCGAAAAAATGCCCAGCTCGGTCAGGTTCGGCGCCCGCCCCATAATCTCCAGAATTCTGCCATACTCCTCGGGCGTGATCCCGTGCTCGGCGATCAGGTCGGGGGTCATCTCGGTCACGGCGGGTCTCCCGGAGTCGGCGCCACCTGACGGCGGCGCGCCGCCGTCTTGATAGCAAGGATCACCGGACCGAGAAAGCCGCTTCTGGCGCGTCTGGGCCTATTTGGCCGCCCTGCCGAGTCGCCTCGGCGTGGCCGAGAATCGCGCCCTGGATCTTGCAATGGAGTCGCCGCGACGCAGCCGCGCGGGGCTTGTCACCGGAACGCCGCCGGTGTCGGCCGAATTCGGGATGGCCTGACGCGATCGGACGCCGGCCGTGTCAGGCGCGCCAGAAATGGCGGGTGAACAGGATCAGGATGGTGAACAGTTCCAGGCGCCCGAGCAGCATGCCGCCGCTCATCAGCCATTTGGCGGCATCGGGCAGCGGCTGGAAATTGCCGGACGGTCCGACCACCGGGCCGAGGCCCGGGCCCACGTTGGCGATCGCCGTGGCGGCGCTGGAGACGGCGGTCGTGAAATCGAGCCCCAGCATGGCGAGGGCGATCGACAGCAGCCCGAAACACACTCCGAACACGAAAAAGAAGCTGAGCACCGAGACGATGACCTCGTCCGGGATCGGACGTCGGTTGTAGTAGGGAATGAATACCCCGTGTGGCTGCACCAGGTGGCGAAGCTGGGTGCGGGCGGCGGCGAACAGCACCTGGAACCGGAAGATCTTGATCCCGCAGCTCGTCGAGCCGGCGCAGCCGCCGACGAACATCAAGAAGTAGAACAGCGGGTTGGCGAACGCTCCCCAGAGGCCGTAGTCGGAGGTGGCATATCCGGTTCCGGTCATCACCGAGACCACGTTGAAGGCTCCGTGACGGAGCGCCTGCAGGGGCGCGGAGTCTTGGTGCAGCCACAGCAGCACCGATGCCAGGACGACCGCCGCCCCGGCGATTCCGAAGAACCAATGCACCTGTTCGTCGCGCAGCAGCGCGCCCGGATCGCCCTGCGTCGCCTTCAGATAGAGGATGAACGGCAGGCTGCCGGCGATCATGCCGCTTATGGCCACAAGGTCCACCGCCGCGCTGTCGAAATGAGCGATCGAGGCGTCGGAGGTGGAGAATCCGCCGGTCGCGATGGTGGTCATGGCGTGGATCGCCGCCTCGAAGCGGTCCATGCCAGCGCCCCAGTAGGCGATTCCCCAGAGAACCGTGATCACCACGTAGACGACCACGATGCCGAGCGCCAGTTCGTAGGCCTTGGGCATCGCCTTTTCGGGCGTGTCGGCGGACTCCATCTGGAACAGCTGCATGCCGCCGACCCGCAACAGCGGCAGAATACCGATCGCCATGACGATGATTCCGACCCCCCCCAGCCATTGCAGCAGGCCGCGCCACAGCAGGAGTCCCGGCGGAGCGCCATCGAGGCCGACGATCACCGTCGAGCCGGTGGTGGTGATTCCCGACATCGCCTCGAAGAAGGCATCGGTATAGCTGAGGTCGAGTTCGCTGAACGCGAACGGCATGGCGGCGAAGGCGGTCAGGACGATCCACGCCAGGGTGGTCATG
The DNA here is from genome assembly GCA_028282245.1 of Magnetospira sp. GTDB lineage: Bacteria > Pseudomonadota > Alphaproteobacteria > Rhodospirillales > Magnetospiraceae > JANQGL01. Next base: position 11,073 of record JANQIL010000058.1, on the reverse strand, counting down.
ATGAACGACTGACGGACGTTGAGCCGCACGCCGCGACCACCGAACGCCAGGGCCAGGGTGATGCCCATGAACAGGGTGATCCCGGCCGACACCGCGAAGACCTGCCAGTCCGGATGGTCGGCCGCCGCGTCGACCGCCGCCGGGATGCACATCCCGAGCGCCAGGATCGACAGCAGGATGCCGATGATCATCAGGACCGGCCGGAAGTCGATCACGGCGCGACATGCTCCAGGGAAAGCCTCGGAAGCGAACTACAGCGATTCCCCGGGCGCCGGTCAAGGGGACAATGGCGAAAGCCCTCGAAGCCAAAGACGGCGCCGGGGGCGCCGGTTGGCGAGAATCTCGTCAGGCGGCGCCGGATAGGGCATCGAGCAGATCCCGCACGGCGCGCCGAAGGCGCGTCAAGTCGCGCGGTCCCGATAGCCGATGATCGCCGGCCTTGACCAGGGTCACCTCGACATCGTCGGAGGTCAGGCGCTCGGCAATCCCGAACGAGGTCTTCCAGGGCACGTCCTCGTCCCGCTCGCCATGGATCAGGCGCACCGGACCGTCGAATCGGATGGAGTCGCGCAGCAAGAGGTGGGTTCGGCCGTCCTCGATCAGCCGGCGGGTGATCGGCGTCGGGACGTCGTCATAGGGACTGGGCAGATCGACGCGGCCGTCACGGGTCAGCCGGTCGGCCTGTTCCTCGGTCAGCACGTTTCGGATCAGGTCCTCGGTGAAATCCGGCGCCGCCGCGCTGCCGACCAGGCCCGCCACCCGGTCCGCGCGGGCCAGGGCGACCAGCAGCATGATCCAGCCGCCCATGCTGGAACCGACCAGGACCTGCGGCCCCTCGGTGAGCGAATCGAGAGCGGCGATGGCATCGGCCGTCCAGTCGCCGATGCAGCCGTCCTCGAAGGCGCCCGAGGATTGGCCGTGGCCGGTGTAGTCGAAGCGCAGGAACGCGGTGCCCCGGGTCCGGCAGAAGTCTTCCAGGGCGACCGCCTTGTCGCCGGTCATGTCGGACCGGAATCCGGTCAGGAAGACCACGCCCGGGGTTCGCCCGGGTGTACGATGGTAGGCAATGGACGTGCCGTCGTCCCGTGCTAGTATCTGCGGCGCGGCGCCCGGATCGGGACGGTCGTCGGTCATGCGCTTCCCCTTTCGGCGGACGGATTCTGGATTCCTGATGACGATCGAACATAGCATCGGCGCGATGGCGGCGGAACCGGTCGACCTGTCGGATGGCGGCGCCGGACGTCCGGCCGTCGTGCTCCAGGTGTTGCCGGCCCTGGGCCCGCAGGGCGGCGTGGAGCGCGGCACCGTGGACGTCGCGGCGGCCATCGTCGCGGCCGGCGGCCATGCCCTGGTGGCCTGCGAGCCCGGACCGCTGGTCCACGAGGTGACGCGGGCCGGCGGCCGCCATGTCGACCTGCCGCTGGCGACCAAGAACCCCTATCGGATCTGGCGCAACGCGGCGCGACTGCGCGACCTGATTCAACGCGAGGGGGTGGATCTGGTGCATGCCCGCTCGCGCGCCCCGGCCTGGAGCGCCTGGCTCGCCTGCAAGGCCACCAACACCCCCTTCGTGACCACCTTCCACGGCACCTACGGGACCGGGACCGCGTTCAAGCGGTGGTACAATTCGGTGATGATCCGGGGCGAGCCGATCATCGCCATTTCGCGGTTCATCGCCGAGCACCTGCACCGGGTCTACGGGGTGCCGGCGCGGGATATCCGGATCATTCACCGGGGACTCGATCCGGTGCGCTTCGATCCCGAGCGGGTGACCGCCGAGCGAGTCATCCAACTGGCCCGGCGGCTGCGCGTCGACGATGGCCTGCCGGTGATCTGCCTGCCCGGGCGGCTGACCCGCTGGAAGGGGCAAATGGTGCTGATCGACGCCATCGCCCGGCTCGGCCGGACCGATCTGCGCTGCCTGCTGGTCGGATCGGACCAGGGGCGGACCGGCTATCGCGAGACGCTGGAGCGGCGGATCGCCGACCTCGGCCTGGGCGGCGTGGTGCGGATCGTCGAGGATGCCGGCGACATGGCGGCCCTTTACAGGTTGTCCGACGTGGTGGTCTCGGCCTCCATCGAACCGGAGGCGTTCGGCCGCATCGCCATCGAGGCGCAGGCGATGGAACGCCCGCTGATCGCCAGCGACCACGGCGGATCGCGGGAGACCGTGCGGCCCGGCGAGACCGGCTGGCTGGTGCCGCCGAACGATCCCGCGGCCCTGGCGGCGGCCCTCGACCAGGTGCTGGGGCTCGGGGTCGACGCCCGGCAGGCGCTGGGGCGGCGGGCGGGCGCCCACGCGCGCGCCACCTTCACCCGCGACGCCATGTGCGCCCGCACCCTGGCCGTCTACAGGGAGGTGCTGGACCGGGGCCGGCCTCCGCGATGACCGGTGGCGTGCTGGTGATCAAGCTGGCCGCGCTGGGCGACTTCGTGCAGGCGCTGGGGCCGATGCGGGCGATCCGCGACCACCACCCGACGGCCCGCCTGACCCTGCTCACCACCCAGCCGTTCGCCGGTCTGGCCGAGGCAACCGGCTGGTTCGACGACATATGGATCGACGACCGTCCCAGTATCTGGCGAATCGGGCACCTGCGCGCCCTGGCGCGGCGGCTGCGCGGCGGACATTTCGCGCGGGTCTATGATCTCCAGACATCGGATCGCTCCTCGTCCTACCATCGCCTGTTCGGCCGTCCGAGGCCGGAATGGTCGGGTATCGCGCGCGGTTGCTCGCATCCGCACGCCAACCCGGATCGCGATTCGATGCACACCCTGGATCGCCAGGCCGAGCAACTGCGCATGGCCGGAATCGACCGGGTACCGGCGCCCGATCTGTCGTGGGCGCCGGACGTCGACCCGGCCCGTTTCGGCATTGTCCCGCCGTTCGCCCTGCTGGTTCCCGGCGCCGCCGCGCACCGTCCGGCCAAGCGCTGGCCGGCCGACCATTACGGGGCGCTGGCCGCGCGTCTGGCGGCGGACGGCGTGCGCCCGGTGATCCTCGGCACCGAGGCCGAGCGCGACGTCGCGCGGGATATCGTCGGCGCCTGCCCGGCGGTCCGTTCGCTGCTCGGCGTCACGTCGCTGCTCGACATCGCCGCCCTCGCCCGGCACGCCACGCTGGCGGTCGGCAACGATTCCGGACCGATGCACCTGATCGCGGTGGCCGGCGGCCGCTGCCTGGTGCTGTTTTCCGGGCAATCCGATCCGGCGCTCTGCGCGCCGCGCGGACCCGCGGTGACCCTGCTCGAACGGCCGGTCCTGGCCGATCTGCCGATCGACGCGGTTCTGGCGGCCATCGCCTGACCCAAGCAAGAAAAGGGCCGCCAGTCGGCGGCCCTTATTCCGTGCGAGGCGATTACGGCTTAATGCACGTCGCGCCAGACCTGCTGCTTGACCTTGTAGAACAGCCAAGTGAGCACGAACAGGAACACCATCACGACGACACCGAGGGACTTGCGCTCCTCCAACTCGGGCTCGGCCGCCCACTGCAGGAACGCGGTGACATCGACGGCATACTGTTCGGCCGTCATCGGGATGGTTTCGTCCTCGTATTCGACCACCTCGTCGAACAGCATCTGCGGCATGCCGATGGCGTTGCCCGGGAAGTAGTCGTTGTAATGCTTGTCGTCCGGGATGTGGGCATCCTCGGGCATTTCTTCCGGGTATCCCAGGAGCAGGGCGGCCGTGTAGTTCGCGCCGCCGATCCGCGCCTTGTTGATCAACGACAGGTCGGGCGGCAGGGAACCGCCGTTGGCCGCCTTGGCGGCGTTTTCGTTCGGGTAGGGATTGTTGAACTTGTCGAACGGCAGGGCCGGACGGGTCAGGAAATCTCCATCCTCGTTCAATTCCTCGCCGTCCTCGTCCGGTCCGGATCGGACCTCGAATTCGGCGGCGATGGCCTTGACCTCGTCCTCCGTGTAGCCGATGGCCTGCAGATTCCGATAGGCGATGTAGTCGAGGCCGTGGCAGGCGTTGCAGATGTCCTTGAACACCTGGAAGCCGCGCCGCAACTGGGCCTCGTCGTAATAGCCGAAGACGCCGTTGAACGTCCAGTCGCGCGTCTCCGGTTCTTTCGCGTCGGTGGCGGCCTGGGCGCCGCTGGCCACGCCGAGAATCAGGGCCGCGGCGATGGCGGTGGTGCGAATGGTTTTCATCGTTCGTTGCCCCTTTACTGCTTGCTGACCGCGGCCGAGATGCTTTCCGGCACTTCGTCGACATCCTCCGTTCGGCTGACGAAGGGCAGAATGATCAGCAGGTAGGCGAAATAGTAGGCGGTTGAGATCTTGCCGAGAATCACGTAGGGCTCCTCCGCCACCTGGCCGCCGAGGTAGCCCAAGAAGATGCAGTTGGCGACGAAGGTCCAGAAGAAGATCCGCGACCGGGGCCGGAAGGACATGCTGCGGACCCTGGAACCGTCGAGCCAAGGCAGGGCGGCCAGCAGCAGCACCGCCATCACCATGGCGACCACGCCCTGCAACTTGGCGGTGATGCCCCAGATGTCGACCGTGAAGGCGCGCAGGATGGCGTAGAACGGAAGGAAGTACCATTCCGGAACGATATGCGGCGGAGTCAGCAGCGGGTTGGCCGGGATGTAGTTGTCCGGCTCGCCGAAGAAGTTCGGGGCGAAGAACACGAAATACAAATAGAAGATCAGGAACACCCCGACCCCGAACAGGTCCTTGACCGTGTAGTACGGGTGGAACGGAATGGTGTCCTGCGGGCCCTGGACATCGATGCCGAGCGGGTTGTTGGACTTGTGCTCGTGCAGCGCCCAGACGTGCAAGATAACCAGGCCGAGGATCGTGAACGGCAGCAGATAGTGCAGCGAGAAGAACCGGTTCAAGGTCGGGTTATCGACCGTGAACCCGCCCCACAGCCAGATCGTGAGGTCGTCGCCGACCACCGGAACCGCCGACAGCATGGAGGTGATCACGGTGGCGCCCCAGTAGGACATCTGTCCCCACGGGAGCACGTAGCCGAGGAACGCCGTGATGATCATAATGAACAAAATGATCACGCCGATGATCCACAGAAGCTCGCGTGGCTTCTTGTGCGAGCCGTAATAGACGCCCCTGAACACGTGAATGTAGACCAGGATGAAGAACATCGAGCCGCCATTCATGTGCAGGTAGCGGATCAGCCAGCCCCAGTTCACGTCGCGCATGATGTGCTCGACGCTGCTGAAGGCCATTGTTTCGTGCGGGGTGTACTGCATCGCCAGCAGGATGCCGGTGGCGATCATGATCACCAGCACGAACCCGGCCAGCGAGCCGAAGTTCCACCAGTAGCTGAGATTTTTCGGAGTCGGGTAGCCGGACCCCACCGAGTTGTCGATCAGGCTGAAGATCGGCAGCCGGTACTCGATCCAGTTGAGCACCGGATTTTTGAACTGTTTGGTCGGATGAGACATCTTGTGCTTCCCCTCGTCAGCCGATCTTGACGGTATCGTCGGACAGGAACTCGTAAGGCGGCACCGCCAGATTCAGCGGCGCCGGCCCCTTGCGGATGCGGCCCGAGGTGTCGTAGTGCGAACCATGGCAGGGGCAGAACCAGCCACCCCATTCGCCGCGCGGCTCGCCCGGCTTCTGACCCTGGGGAATACAGCCCAAGTGCGTGCAGATGCCGATCACGATCAACCAATCCGGATTCTGAACGCGGTCGGCATCGGCCTGCGGGTCGCGCAGTTCCGCCGCGTCGTCGGCCACCGCGGTTTCGATCTCCTCGGCGGTGCGATGCCGGACGAACACCGGCTTGCCCTGCCACTGGATGGTGATCGCCATGCCCAGGTCGACCCCCGAAATATCCACCTCGGTGGTCGCCAGGGCGAGCACGTCGGCCGACGGGCTCAGGAAGTCGATGAACGGCCAGATGGCGGCGAGGGTGCCGACGGCGCTCACGCCAATGGTGGCGTTCAAAAGGAAATCGCGGCGGTTCCCATCGTCGCCCGACATTTCGGGCGCGGTAGATGCCGTGTCTGCCATGGCTGTAATTCCCCTTCAGACCCCAAAAGTGGGGCCATTCAAAAACGTTAAGTCCTTGTGTCGTTGTCGGTGGCGTCGCTTCCCCGGGCGCACGACCACCCCGTCCAAACGGTCATGACCGCACGAACCAACACAGTATATTCCACTGTGGCGCCCGGCGCACGCCATTCCCGAAACCGGCCGCAAGGCCGGATGTGCAGGGGGATATAGCCTATCTTTTATGCCATGAAAAGGCTGTTCAACCCCTGCGCATGGATTTTATAAGATTCCGCTGATTTACCGGAAGCCCTTGGAAGGCATGCGGAAACCGATGATACGGCTGGCCCTCTACGAACCCGATATTCCGCAGAACGCCGGAACCCTGATCAGGCTCTCCGCCTGTCTCGGGATCGCCGTCGACGTGATCGAGCCCTGCGGGTTCGTGCTCTCGGACCGCCGCCTGCGACGCGCCGGACTGGACTACCTGGACCGGGCGGCGCTCGATCGGCACGAATCCTGGGCCGCCTTTCGGTCGGCGACGGCGGATCGCCGGCTGGTCCTTCTGACCACGCGGGGCGAGACGGCCTATACCGCTTTCGCGTTCACGGACGCCGATGTGCTGATCGTCGGGCGCGAGAGCGCCGGCGTGCCGGACGCCGTGCACGCGGCGGCCGATGCCCGGCTGCGGATACCGATGGTGGCCGGCGCGCGGTCGCTGAACGTCGCGGCGGCGGCGGCGATGGCGGTCGGCGAGGCGTTGCGTCGGACGGGCCGCTTTCAAGGGGTATGACGGCGGCGCGCGATCGCCTATGTATGGTGTTTGGCGGAACGGAGCCAAGGCAGCGGAGGATTGCATGGCCGGCGACGACTACGATTACGACCTCATCGTTCTGGGCGCCGGCTCCGGCGGGGTCCGCGCGGCACGCCTGACCGCGGCCGGGGGGCGCCGAGTCGCCCTGGTCGAGAAGGGCCGGGTCGGCGGCACCTGCGTGCTGCGCGGCTGCGTGCCCAAGAAGCTGATGTTCTACGCGGCCCATTTCGGCGAGGAGATCGAGGACGCGCGCGGTTTCGGCTGGCGGCTCGACGGCGAGCCACGGCTCGACTGGGCGGCCTTCATGGCCGCCAAGAACTCCGAACTGGACCGTCTGGAAGGCATCTACCGACGCATCCAACGCGAGAACGGGGTGGAGATCGTCGAGGGTTTCGGTCGTCTCGCCGGACCCCGCGCGGTCGAGGTGGATGGCCGGCCGCTGACCGCCGGGACGATCCTGATCGCGGTCGGCGGACGCCCGTCGCTGCCGGACATCCCGGGCATCGAGCACGCGATCACCTCCGACGGGGCCCTCGACCTGGAGCGCCTGCCGGATCGCATGACGATCGTCGGCGGCGGCTATATCGCGGTCGAGTTCGCGGGCATTTTCAACGCCCTCGGAGTGGATGTGACGGTCGTTATCCGAAGCGGCGCGGTGTTGCGCGGGTTCGACGAGGATCTTTGCGCCACCCTGGCATCGGAAATGGAGAAGAAGGGCATCCGCATCCGCCGGGAATGCCTGGTTCGATCGATCGAAAGGATGCCCGACGGGACGCTGTCGCTGCGTCTGGCCGGCGGCGACGAATGGGAGACCGACTCGGTGCTCTACGCCACCGGCCGGGTGCCCAACACGGACGGCCTGGGCCTGGCCGAGGCGGGGGTGACGCTAAACGGCAATGGGGCGGTGGTGGTCGATGCCCTGAGCCGGACCTCGCTGGAGGGCGTGTACGCGGTTGGCGACGTGACCGACCGCGCCAACCTGACCCCGGTGGCGATCCGCGAGGCGTCGTGCTTCGTGGAGACGGCGTTCCACGGCAATCCCACGGCGATGGATTATGACGCCATTCCGACCGCCGTGTTCTCGCAGCCGCCGCTGGCCACCGTCGGTCTGACCGAGGCGGCGGCGCGGGCGCGCGGCCCGGTGGATATCTATATCACCCGCTTCAAGCCGATGAAGCACGCCTTGTCGGGGCGCGACGAGCGGGTGATGATGAAGCTCGTCGTCGACCGCGCCGACGGGCGCTTGCTGGGCGCCCACATGGTCGGTCACGAGGCGCCGGAGATCATGCAGACCCTGGCGGTCGCGGTGAAGGCCGGGCTGACCAAGGCGGATCTGGACGCCGTGGTGGCGATTCATCCGACAACGGCGGAGGAACTGGTGCTGATGCGCGAGCCGGTGCCCGATCCCTGCCCCGAGGAAACCAACTAGAACCATCGCGAGGTGGCCATGCACGGCAACGAAACCCATACCTTCGGCGACTGGACGGTTACCGTCGTGGTCAGTGATCCGCCGTTCTTCGAGAACGGCTACGTGATCACCCACCGGCCGAGCGGCGAATCGGCGGCGATCGATCCCGGCGCGCCGGCATCCCGCTTCACCGCCCACGCCGAGGCGCATGGTGGCGCCCTGACCGGCATCCTGCTGACCCACGGGCACCCGGACCACGTGAGCGGAGTGGCCGAACTGCGCCGCGTCATCGGCGGCACCTGCCGCGTCCACGAGGCCGAGAAGCCGGTCATCGAGCTCGGACCGGCCCTGGCCGGCGCCCTGATGATGCCGGACTTCGAGGAGGTGGGCGACTGCGACTGGTTCGACTCCGCGCGCGACCTCGTGCTCGGCGGCCTGCCGATCGGTCTCATCGAGGCCCCGGGCCACTCCCCCGGCGGCGTCGTCTACGTGTTCGACGGCTTCGCCTTCACCGGCGACACCCTGTTCGCGCAGGGAGTCGGACGCACCGACCTGCCCGGCGGCGACCCCCCGGCGCTTGGGCGGTCCATCGACCGCCTGCTGACCGAATTGCCGGGGGATTGCCGACTGTTCAGCGGCCACGGCCCGGCCTGGACGGTCGACGAGGCCCGCCCATGGTGGCAATGGGCCAAGGCGGCCTATGGGCTTGGCTAGGACCTGTTGACAATTAATAAGTTTTCAATCTCCGCATGATTCAAGAATCCTTTTGAGGGAGGGTTTCGCGTCGGCGACCAGGCCGCCAAAGGATTTTTCGGAATATCCGTACAAATAGTGGCGTGAAAGACACCGCTTCGGCGGTTTTCTGTTGCGCATCGCTAGAAACCGATCAAAATAGTAGGAGATTGATCGTTTCAACATCCTCGTCGGAGGCCGTCATGCAAATTGTCATCGGATACCGATTGGACCGCATGGGCTGCTGCTTCGAACGCCACGCTGGCGGCTCCGAGCGGCGCCTGACCCCGAGCGAGACCCGCCAGGTGCTCGGCACAAGGCCGGACCTGATGCTGACCCTCGACAACAAGGGTTAGACTCTTCAAGGTTTTTCCCGGTTTGTCCTCTCAACCCTGACTTGACGGCGCCACCTCCCCCCAGGCGCCCATTTTTTTGCCATGGTTGGATACCATGATCCGAATCTCGGCATGGGTTGGCGTTCGAGGAGAGGATGGAATTTCGGTTGACAACGGATAAAGACTGACTAATATACTCGGTTATAAGGACTGTGGTTGAGGACTTTGCAAGGGAGCGGTCACATGAGCGGTATTCACGACTATCGGATTTCGCGCGACGGCAGCCTGTGGGTGGTCACCCGGGACGGCCGCGAACGTCTCGCAACCGACCAGGAATGGCTGAACATCTGGCTCCACGATCCGCGCCTGACCCTGGCCCTGGCCGCATAGGGCCTCGATCGCGAAGGTCTCCGGATCGGATGACCGTCGGATTGGGTCGGGCAAGGATCAGTGGGCAAGTCTGGTTTCCTCGCCGAGAATCTCATGAAGCCGCTTGGCAGGAGCGCGTGCCTCTCCGAACGCCGACGTCTTGATTATTCACGCGCCGGCCGTCACCGCATGGCGGATGACCTTCTTCATCACCGTCGGCAGGGCCTGGCGGTGAAAATCCTCGGGGCGCGCCCACACGTCGTCGGGTCCCCGACCCTCGGCCGACCCGATCGTCGCCGCCATCACCCGCAGGCGCAGGTGGAAATGGGTGAAAACGTGGTTCACCTCCCCGGGCAGGGCGCGCCAGGCGGCCTCGGTCGGAGCGTCGCGGCGCGCCCGTAGGTCGCTCCACTCGGAGTCCCGCCAATCGGTGCCCGGCAGTTCCATCATGCCACCGAGGAGACCCTTGGGCGGGCGGCGGCGCAGCAGCACCGCGCCGTCGGGCCGTTGCAGCCAGAAGGACACCCCGTGGCGGATCGGCTTGGTTTTGCGCGCCGCCCTGGCGGGCAGCGAGTCGGCATCGCCGGCCCGCCGCGCCGCGCAGCTCCCGGCCAGCGGACAGAGGACGCATTTCGGGGCGCGCGGCGTGCAGACGGTGGCGCCGAGGTCCATCATCGCCTGCGCGAAATCGCCCGACCGCGCGGCGGGCGTGAGCGTGGCGGCCCGGGCGGCGATGTCCGGCTTGCCGCCGGGCAACGGCGCGACGACGCGGAACAGCCGCGCCACCACCCGTTCCACGTTGCCGTCGACCGGGGTGGCCGGACGGCCGAAGGCGATGGCGGCGATGGCGGCGGCGGTATAGGGACCGATCCCGGGCAGCGCGCGCAGCGCCGATTCGCCGTCCGGGAAGCGGCCCCCGTGCTCGGCCGCCACCACCCCGGCGCATTTGTGCAGGTTGCGGGCCCGCGCGTAGTAGCCGAGCCCCTGCCATTCGCGCAGGACATCGTCGAGCGGCGCCGCGGCCAGGTCGCCGACCGTCGGCCAAGCGGCGGTAAAGCGCTCGAAATAGGGGATCACGGCGGCCACCGTGGTCTGCTGAAGCATGATCTCCGACAGCCACACCCGATAGGGATCGGCCGTTTCTCCCGGTCCGGCTCGCCACGGCAGATGGCGTCGGTGGCGGTCGTACCAATCGAGCAGGTCGCGGGCGGTGTCGTTCACGGCAATTTGATCCTCGCTCCGGGGCGCGTCATGCTTCATGTAGAGACTGACGCGGACAACGTCGAGGGAGAGACTGGATGACGGAGTCCGATGACCGGCCGCGCCGTCGCGGCGGCACGCGGGCGCTGGGCGGCCTGGTGGCCGGCCAGACGCGACCGCTGTTTCGCCGTCGCGGGTTCGCCGACGGCGCGGTGGCGGCCGACTGGGCGGCCATCGTGGGACCGCATCTGGCCGCCC
>JANQIL010000055.1 GCA_028282245.1 Magnetospira sp. | reverse complement strand
TCGACGTCCATCACGGCAACGGCACCCAGGCGGTGTTCGACCGCTACAACTATCTGTTCTACGCCTCGTCCCATCAGTCGCCGGCCTATCCGGGCACCGGCCGCGAGCGCGAGCGGGGCCTGCACGACAATTTCTGCAACGTGGAACTGCCGCCGGGCAGCGGCACCGAGCTGTTCCGCCAGCGCTACACGGAGACCATCCTGCCCAAGGTCCGCGAATGGAGCCCGGACCTGCTGATGATTTCGGCCGGGTTCGACGCCCACGCCCGCGATCCGCTGGCCTACCTGCGGCTCAAGGGCGACGATTTCGAGTGGGTGACCCGCGAACTGGTCCAGGTGGCCGGCGACTGCTGCGGCGGCCGCGTGGTCTCGGTGCTGGAGGGCGGCTACGATCTCCAGGCCCTGGCCGAGGGCGTGGCCGGTCACGTGCGGGCCCTGCTCGGGTAGCGCGGCGCGCGTTCGGGCGAATTTCCGCCCGGGCGATCCGGATCCGCGAGACCGCTTTTCCTCCATGATGGGCCGGGGCGCGACTCTCCGGCCAAACCGGGACCGTTTCGGTCCGATTCGGCCGGAGGTCCTTGCCAGGCATCACTCGCGGCCGGACGGCCACATGCGGTGAATGAGTCCGTCGCGCAGGACGTAATGGTGGTACAGCGCGGCGCCCACGTGCACGGCCGTCATGGCGATGAGGAGCCGCGCGCCGAGTCCGTGCAGCCGACGCGGCGGCAGGGCCTCGAAATCGGGCAACGGACCGGTTCCGCCCCCGAACAACTGGGCGCCGGCCCCCGAGAGCGCCAGCATGCCGACGCCGCTGATCGCCATCGCGACCGGCACCACGATCAGCAGTCCGTGCACCAGCTTGGCCGCCGTGCCCTTCAGTCCCTCTCTGTTGGGGGCGGGGTCCGGCCGGGAGTCGGCCAGCAGCCACCAGGTGATCCGGACCAGGGTGAGCACGACCGCCAGACCGCCGGCCATCGCGTGGAGGCGCAGCATGCCATGGGCCTCGCGGCCGGCGGAGTCGGCGTTGAACCCCGACGCCATCGCGACCAGCAGAAGGGCGGCGATCGACCAGTGCAGGGCGATGGCGACCCGATCGTACCGGTCTCGCGCGATCGCGGCGGTCATTGGCCGTCTCCGGCCGGCGCCGACCCGTCATCGGCGATAACGCTATAGAGGTCGCGGGTGGTTGTCAGGCCGGGGATTTCGGACACGATCCTGGCCGCTCCCAGGCGTTGCGCCGCCGCCTGGAAAGCCGCGCGGCTTTCCCATCGGGAGACGTAGATCAGGGTGAAGCGGGACTCCGGACGCATGGACCGGTACAGGGTCGCGGAGAGGTAACCCGGTTCCCGGCTCAGGAAGTCGCGCGCCGTCTCCCAGGACTCGATCACCGCGTCCTCCTGGCCGACCGGCGTTTCGTACACGGTGATCAGGCTGACCTCGGCGGTGGCCCGGCCGCCGGCGGCGGCGACCGCGAGGGCCGACAGAACGAATATGAAAATGCGAACCGACATGGAAATCTCCTGTGTCGCGTACAACGATAGCATGCTATGTATCATTGTATAGCGTGCTATTCAAGTGCTATGTGCACCAGCATGAGCTTCGACAAGATGACCTCGGCGGGATATCTCGCGAATCACATGGCCCGGCTGTTCGCGCAGGGCCTGCGGCGCCGCATCAAGCCGTTCGGCCTGGCGCCGGCGCAGTTCATGACCCTCCTGGAGCTATGGCGCGAGGACGGCCTGACCCAGAAGCAACTCATCGAGCGGCTGGACGTGGAGCAGGCGACGATGGCCAACACCCTGTCGCGGATGGAACGCGACGGTCTGGTGCGCCGCGAGCATGACTCCGAGGACGCGCGGGTGCAGCGGGTCTGGCTCACCGGCCCGGCGCGGGACCTGCGCGAACCGGCGACGCGGGCCGCGATGGCGCAGAACGAGATGGCCCTGTCGGAACTGACCGACGACGAGCGGCGGCGCCTCCTGGCGCTGATGGCGCGGGTCGTCGAGACCATGCGCGGCGGCCGGTCGGGGCCGTAGTGCGATGTGCCTGGGTGGGGTCGATAGAGTTTTGGATCGTGATTTTTTTAGGGATACGATGGGCAATTATCTCGTTTTGGTGGCGGCCTGAACCCCTCCGTCAGCGTCGGTGGGTCCGCGCCGTCTGGCAGACAGGCTTGATCGAGTTGCTCTTGCGTGAGGTTTTTGGCCTCTGCGAGGTTGGCCCCCGCGAGGTTGGCCCCGGCGAGGTCGGCCACCGCGAGGTTGGCCCCCGCAAGCTTGGCTACCGCGAGGTTGGCCCCCGCGAGGTTGGCCCATATGAGTTCAGCTTCTTCGAGGTCAGCCGTCTGGAGGATGGCCTCCGCGAGGTTGGCTCTTTTTAGGTTGGCCCCCTTGAGGTTGGCCCCCTCGAGGTTGGCCCCCTCAAGGTTGGCCCCCTCGAGGTTGGCCCCCTTGAGGTAGGCCTCCACGAGGTAGGTCTCCGCGAGGGTGGCCCCCGTGAGGTCGGCCCCCGCGAGGTAGGCCACCGCGAGGTCGGCGCCCGCGAGGTAGGCCACCGCGAGGTCGGCCCCCGCGAGGGTGGCCCCCGAGAGGTTGGCCCCAGTGAGGCTGGCCACCGTGAGTTTGGCTCCCGCGAGGCTAGCCCCCGCGAGGCTAGCCCCCGCGAGGTTGGCCCCCGCGAGGTTGGCCCCCGCGAGGCTAGCTCCCGCGAGGTTGGCCCGCGTGAGGCTGGCCCCCGCGAAATTGGCATTTACGAGGATGGTCCCCGCAAGGTCGGCCTCACGAAGGTCAGCCTTGCGAAGGTCGGCCCCGCAAAGCGTGATCCCGGCAAGGGACGCGCCTTTCAGGTTCAATGTCATGTCGTCCGGCAGGCGTCGGCGCAGGCCGGTCTCGGGATCGGCGATGAACAGGAACGCCTCGGCGACGTCGGGGCGCGGCGTGGGCGTCGCGTCGCCGGTTTCCAGCGACTCCGTGGCGGGCACCGAATCCTTCGTGTCGCCGTCGAACGGATTGCGGATATAGGCGCAGAGCACCGTGGCGACGCTTTTGATGTCTTCGATATCCCGTAGTTTTATGCTCTTAATGTCCGGTGGTTCGAAGTCTTTGGTGTCCCGTAGTTCGGCGTCGCGCGCCAGACCGTAAAGGGCGTGAAGGCCGCCGATCCGCACCGTCAGTTCCTTGCTGCCCAGACGCTCGACCGCCTTGGAGAACCGTTCGGTGAAATGGCCGCGCTCGCCCGTGCGCGCCTGTTGCAGGGCGGCTTGGGCCTGCCGGTGCGCGGTGATCGCCCGCCAGATGCCGAAGGCCACGCCGATCGCGCCGGCCGCCAGAAGGCCGACGTTGCGGATCACCTCGGAGCGGCTGGCGTCGCTCGTCGGCTCGGTCCAGAACTTGAGCGTCGGCATCTTGTCGAGCACGTCCCTCCAAACGAACGCCGGAACGACGATCGCCGATAGGAGGATCGCGGCGCCCAGTTTCGGAAAGGTGCCGGCCGCCGCTTTCATGACAAACCAGACCAATGATAGGCCCCACTCCATGGCCCAGAAGGGCGCCAGACTCCAACGCACGGGGCGCGGCAACCCTGGCCGAAAGCTGTTCCATTCTTCCTTGAACCCCATGGGACCATCCCCTTCGCGCGGCGCCGGCCGCCAACCCTATGCGCGGAAAACGGGTTTGGGAAGAACTTCCGCTCTCCCGGCCTTTGACCACATTAGGGCTTTCTGATATACTCCACGGGTTGTTGTGTGGGCGCCCGTCGCGGACAGGGTGTGCGCGGCGGCGTCCGGGTTCGGAAGGGGAGGATCCGAGATGATGAAGCTTCGTATGCTGGCCGGTGTCGTGGCCGTGGCCTCGGCGGCGGCGGTGGTTCCGGTCGGGGACGTGCAGGCCTGGTGGTGGCCGTTCGGCGGCTGGGGCGGCCCGTGGGGCGGCGGTCCGGGCTATTGGGGCGGCCCCTACGGTTATCCCTACCATGGGTATGGCCATCCCTACCATGGCTACGGCTACGGTTATCCCTACCATGGATATGGCTACCCGTACCGCCATCCCTACGCGGTGCCGTACCATGGCGCCTATTCCTACGCGGTGGCGCCGGCACAGGCCGGTTCGGCGTCCGACTAGGCGCCGGATCGGACGCGGTTTGGCCGCGCGGGCGGGGCCTCGGCCCCGCCTTTCGTTTTCCTTGCGCCCCGTCGGACCGGGCACTAGACTGCCGCCCCGCGTGACCAGGGGCTTCCGATGACCGAGAGCGAACATACCGTTCCCGACGACATCCGCCGCCTGAGCTTCGAGGAGGCTCTGGAGGAGTTGGAGTCCATCGTCCGCGGCCTGGAGGACGGGCAGGGGAAGCTGGACGAGGCCATCGACGCCTTCCAGCGCGGCAGCCATCTCAAGCGGCACTGCGAGTCCAAGCTGAACGAGGCGCGGGCTCGCATCGACCGAATCGTGCAGCGCCCGGACGGGACCCTGGACGGCGCGCCCGACCCCGCCGATCAACCGAACGCCGAGCCGTCATGACCCTGCAAGATACCCTCGAACAAACCGCCCGGGACGTGGAACGGATGCTGGATCGCCTGCTGGCCGCCGGCGACGGGCCGGAGGCCCGGGTGGTCGAGGCGATGCGCTACGGCACCCTGAACGGCGGCAAGCGCATTCGACCGTTCCTGGTGGTGCATGGCGCGGCGCTGTTCAACGCCACCCCGACCGGCGCCCTGCGCGCGGCGGCGGCCATCGAGATGGTGCACAGCTATTCCCTGATCCACGACGACCTGCCGGCGATGGACGACGACGACCTCCGGCGCGGCCGGCCGACCTGCCACATCCGGTTCGATGAGGCGACCGCCATCCTGGCCGGGGATTCCCTGCTCACCCTGGCGTTCGAGGTGCTGGCCCGGCCGGAGACCCATTCCGATCCCGGGGTGCGGGCCGAACTGGTGGTCGCGCTGGCGACCGCGTCGGGCGCCGAGGGGATGGTCGGCGGCCAGATGATCGACCTGTGGGCCGAGGATCACGACCTGGACATCGCCGCCATCACCCGCTTGCAACGGATGAAGACCGGCGCCCTGATCCGCTTCTCCTGCGAGGCCGGCGCGCTGCTCGGCAAGGCGCCGGAGGCGGCGCGCCACGCCCTGATGGCCTATGCCCATGATCTGGGCCTGGCGTTCCAGATCGCCGACGACCTGTTGGACGTCACCGGCGACGCGGCGGCGATGGGCAAGCGGGCGCAGAAGGACGCCGACAAGGGCAAGGCCACCTTCGTGTCGCTGCTCGGCGTCGAGCGGGCGCGCGATCAGGCCTCCATGCTGGCCGACCAGGCGGCCGGCCACCTGGACATGTTCGGCGACAAGGCGGAGCCGCTACGCGATCTGGCCCGTTTCGTCGTCGAGCGATCGAACTGAAGACCCCACGGCGGAACGCCGAGACACGCCTCATAGCGACAAGGACAACCAACGTGACCCCGGACGCACCCACCCCCATCCTCGATCGGATTCAGTCGCCCGCCGACGTCAAGAACCTCGACCTCGACGAGATGGAGCGGTTGTCCCAGGAAATCCGCAACGAGGTGGTGCGCGTGGTCTCGGTCACCGGCGGCCACCTCGGGGCCAGCCTCGGCGTGGTCGAGCTGACGGTCGCCCTGCATCATGTGTTCGACCTGCCCGAGGACAAGCTGATCTGGGACGTCGGCCATCAATCCTATCCGCACAAGATGCTGACCGGACGGCGCGACCGCATGCCGAGTCTGCGTCAGGGCGGCGGCCTGTCCGGGTTCGTCAAGCGGTCGGAATCCGAATACGACCCGTTCGGCACCGGCCACAGCTCGACCTCCATCTCGGCGGCGCTCGGCATGGCGGCGGGGCGCGATCTGGGGCAGCGCGACAACCACGTGATCGCGGTGATCGGGGACGGCTCGATGAGCGCCGGCATGGCCTACGAGGCGATGAACAACGCCGGGTACCTCAAGTCCCGCATGATCGTCATCCTCAACGACAACGACATGTCCATCGCGCCGCCGGTCGGCGCGCTGAGCGCCTACCTGTCGCGGGTGGTGTCGTCGAAATCGTTCCTCAGCCTGCGCGGCATCGCCAAGGACCTGTCGAAGCGGCTGCCGCGCAGCCTGGAGCACGCGGCGGCGCGGGCCGACGCCTATTCGCGCGGCTTCGTCACCGGCGGCACCCTGTTCGAGGAACTGGGCTTCTACTACATCGGGCCGATCGACGGCCACAACATGGACCACCTGCTCCCCGTGCTGCGCAACGCCCGCGACGCCGAGTTCGTGGGCGGCGCCCCGGGGCCGCTCCTGATTCACGTGGTGACCGAGAAGGGCAAGGGCTACCGCCCGGCCGAGGAGCAGCGCGACAAGTACCACGGGGTCGGCCGGTTCGACGTGGTGACCGGCGAGTTCGTCAAGGGCAGTTCCAACACCCCGTCCTATACCAAGGTGTTCGGCGAGGCGCTGGTGCGCGAGGCGGAACGTGACGACAAGATCGCCGCCATTACCGCCGCCATGCCGGCCGGCACCGGCACCGACCTGTTCGGCAAGCGGTTTCCGCACCGCTTCTTCGACGTCGGAATCGCCGAGCAGCACGCGGTCACCTTCGCGGCCGGGCTGGCCTGCGAGGGCATGAAGCCGTTCTGCGCGATCTATTCCTCGTTCCTGCAACGGGCCTACGACCAGGTGGTCCACGACGTGGCGCTCCAGAATCTGCCGGTTCGCTTCCCCATCGACCGGGCCGGTCAGGTGGGCGCCGACGGCGCCACCCACGCCGGGGCGTTCGACCTCGCCTTCCTCGGCTGTATTCCCAACATGGTGATCATGGCGGCGGCCGACGAGGCGGAGCTGGACCGCATGGTGACCACCGCCGCGCTTTATGACGACGGCCCGATCGCCTTCCGCTATCCGCGCGGCGACGGAATCGGCGTCGAGATGCCCGATCCGCCGACGCCACTGGAGATCGGGCTCGGCCGGGTCGTGCGCGAGGGCACCAAGGTCGCCATCCTGTCGCTCGGCACCCGCCTGCAGGCGGCGTTGCAGGCGGCCGAGGACTTGGCGGCGCAAGGGGTGTCCTGCACGGTGGCCGATGCCCGTTTCGTCAAGCCGTTGGATCTGGCGCTGATCGATCGCCTGGCGGCCCACCACGAGGTGTTGATCACGGTCGAGGAGGGTTCGGTCGGCGGGTTCGGATCGCTGGTCGCCCAGCATCTGGCGTCGACCGGCCGCCTGGACGGCAAGCTCAGGTTCCGCCCCATGGTGCTGCCGGACCTTTTCCTCGATCACGACACCCAGGAACGTCAATACGATGTCGCCGGCCTGTCGGCCGGACACATCGCCGCCGCCGCGCTGACCGCCCTTGGCCGCGAGGTGATGGCGGCGGCGCCCGGGGCCTGAAACCGGTTCCGGGAGGCGGTGGCCGATCGGCCGGGGTTCCGAGCCCAAGACCGGGGAATCCGGGACCCTGAAATGACGCGAACCTCGGACTCGGGGCTTTAGGCGATGGCGATCTCCCGGCGGCGCCTTGATCACATTCTGGTCGACCGGGGTCTGGTCGAGAGCCGCGCCCGCGCGCGGGCCCTGGTGATGGCCGGGCTGGTGTTCTCGCACGGCCGCAGGCTCGACAAGCCGGGCCAGCCCCTGCCGCCCGACGTGGCGCTCGACGTGCGCGGGCGCGATCATCCCTGGGTGTCGCGCGGCGGGCTGAAGCTGGTTGGCGGCCTGGATCATTTCGGAGTCGATCCGGCGGGTCTGATCTGCCTCGACGTGGGCGCCTCGACCGGTGGGTTCACCGACGTTCTGCTCGACCGGGGCGCGGCCAGGGTCTACGCGGTCGACGTCGGTTACGGTCAGTTGGCCCACAAGCTGCGCACCGACCAACGGGTGACGGTCCTGGAGCGGACCAATGCCCGTCATCTGACGTCCGGCCACGTTCCGGAGCCGGTCGACCTGATCGTGTGCGACGCCAGCTTCATCGGACTGCGCACCCTGCTGCCGGCGCCCCTCGCCCTGGCCGCCCCGGGCGCTTGGCTGATCGCCCTCGTGAAGCCGCAGTTCGAGGTCGGAAAAGAGCGCGTGGGCAAGGGCGGGGTGGTGCGCGATCCGGCTTTACACTCAGAGGTTTGCGCAACCATCGGCGGCTGGCTCGACGACTTGCCCGGATGGACGGCGCGGGGCATCGCCGAGAGCCCGATCACGGGACCGGAGGGGAATCGGGAATTTCTGATCGCGGCGCATCATGCCGGCACCCCTTAAGAACCCTTTCATCGGATCGCGGAAGCACTTAAAGTAATTGCCGGTTTGGGGGTTCGACGGAGAGATTCGATGGCGGACGTGAAATACCGGTTGGTCACGCGAAGCGATTTCGACGGCCTGGTCTGCGCCGTCCTGCTGCGCGACCGCAACATGGTCGACGAGATCAAGTTCGTGCACCCGAAGGACGTGCAGGACGGCACCGTCCTCCTGGCGAGTACCGACATTACCACCAACCTGCCCTACGATCCGAGGGTTCATCTGGCGTTCGATCACCACCATAGCGAAACCCTGCGCCTCGAAACCATTCCGAAGAACTACGTGGTCGATCCCCAGGCCCCGTCGGCGGCGCGGGTGGTCTACGATCACTATGGCGCGGCGGCGGCATTCCCGAACGTGTCGGCCGACCTCATGGATGCGGTCGACAAGGGCGATTCCGCGAGATTCTCGGAGGATGAAATCCGCGACCCGCAGGGGTGGTCGCTGCTCAACTTCCTGATGGACGCGCGCACCGGGCTTGGCCGCTTCCGCGAGTTCCGGATATCCAATTATCAGTTGATGATGGAGCTGATCGACTACTGCCGCAACCATAGCATCGACGAGATCATGAGTCTGCCCGACGTCAAGGAGCGGGTCGACCTCTATCGCGAGCACCAGCCTCTCTTCGAGGCGCAAATTCGCCGGTGCACGAATGTTTACGGCAACCTGGGGGTTCTCGACCTGCGCGACGAGGAGGTGATCTACGCCGGCAACCGGTTCGTGGTCTACGCGCTGTATCCGGAGATCAACATTTCCATCCACGTGATCTGGGGCCTTCAGCGCCTCAATACGGTGTTCGCGGTCGGCAAGTCGGTGATCGACCGCTCGTCGAAAACCAACGTCGGTGAACTGATGCTGTCCTATGGCGGCGGCGGTCACCACGCGGCCGGTACCTGTCAGGTGGAGAACGAGGACGCGGATCGGGTGCTGGGCGAACTGAAGGAGAGGATCGTCACCGATGGATGACGCCGGGCGCGGCGCCGGAGTTCGTTCGTGAGGAGGGTTCTGTCGCGCGGTTCGCTGCTGGTCGTGGGCTTGGTTCTCGGGGCGGTGGCGGCGCAGGGCCTGTCGGCCTGCGTGGGTCCCGGCGTGTCGGTGTCGCGGACCTTCGGCGGGCTGGGCGACCTGATCTTCGGGCCTTCGGAGTCCGCCGAGTTCCCGCGCTTCAAGCAGGCCTATCTGGCGCGCTCGACCGGCGACGCCGCGCAGTTGGCCCATTTCGAGGAGGTGTTCGACAGGCTGCGCGTGGACTACGTCCATCCGATCGACGAGGCGGCGCTGATCGACGCGGCGATCCTGGGCCTCGACGCCCTCGAGCCGGCCGACGTCGCGCCGCCGTCCGACCGCGCGCTGATCGAGGCGGCGCTGGACGCCATGCTGGGCGAGTTGGACCCGCATACCAGTTATCTCAACGCCACCGAGTTCGGGGAAATGAAGGTCGTCACCCAGGGGGAATTCGGCGGCCTTGGAATCCAGGTGACCCTGGACAGGGACAGCGGGTGGGTGAAGGTGATCTCGCCGATCGACGACACCCCCGCGTTCCGGGCCGGCATCGAGTCCGGCGACCTGATCAGCCACCTCGACGCCTTCCCGATCAAGGGCATGACCCTGACCGACGCGGTGCGGCTCATGCGTGGCAAGCCGGGAACCCGGATCACGCTCACCGTGCGGCGCCAGAATCGCGCGCCGTTCGAGGTGGCGATCGAGCGCGACATCGTGCAGGTCAAGCCGGTGAGGTGGCGAGCCGAGGGCGCGGTCGGCTACATTCGGGTCAGCAGCTTCTCGGAGAAGGTGAGCGAGGGGATTATCCAGGCGTTCTCGGCGTTGCGCCAGGAGATCGGCCCCGATCGCGTCAAGGGCTACGTGCTCGACCTGCGCAACAATCCGGGCGGCCTCCTGCGGCAGTCGATCCTGCTGGCCGACGCCTTTCTCGACG
Source organism: Magnetospira sp. (assembly GCA_028282245.1). GTDB lineage: Bacteria > Pseudomonadota > Alphaproteobacteria > Rhodospirillales > Magnetospiraceae > JANQGL01. The sequence goes on along the minus strand of JANQIL010000055.1, from coordinate 763 downwards.
ACGGAATCGTGGTCTCGGTGCGCGGTCGCGATCCCGACCATACCCGCAGTCACGCGGCGGCCTATGGGGACATGGCGCGCAGCCGCCCGATGGTGGTGCTGGTCAACGGCGGTTCCGCCTCGGCCGCCGAGATCGTCGCCGCGGCGCTGCAGGACCACGGTCGCGCGGTCGTGATGGGCAGCCGCACCTTTGGCAAGGGCTCGGTCCAGGTGGTGACGCCGCTGGCCCTGGAAGGCGCGATCCGGATGACCACGCAGCTTTACTACGTGCCGTCCGGACGCACCATCCAGGCCCTGGGGGTGCAACCGGACATCGTTCTGGAACCGGTGCCCGACGAGGCGACGGCCAAGGCGGATCCCGAGGCCGGGAACGAGGAGACGGAGGAGCCCGCGCCGCGCCGCGAGGCCGATCTGCCGCATGCGTTGATCGTCGACGGCGCGGAAACCCAGAAGCAGGCACGCGCCACCCTGGCGGCGAGCGCCTGCCCGCCGGCCGGCGAGGACGGGGAGGACCTGGTGCTCGGCTGTGCGCTGAGCTACCTGCGCCTGGGGTCGGAATCGGCCTTTCTTGCCGAGGTGAGCCGGCGCGACGAGGCGGCGTTGCGCTAGCAGTCTGTCGGATTTGGGCGTGAGGCCATGAGGTTGGCTTGCGTTGCGGGGCTCATGCGGCCCTGAGGCGGGCCAGTCTCTTGCAGTTGTAGGCGAGGGTGACGAGCGCCCATTCATTTTTGACTTTGCCGAGGCCACGGAGGTGGAAGCGGGTG